>NZ_MUFK01000015.1:0-68288 GCF_001996085.1 Salinivibrio sp. PR5 | reverse complement strand
ATGTTATTTAATTCGGTATATCTTTTTGCAAGGAAGTAACAAGGTGGAATAAAAAATGGTAGATACCAAAAAAAAGCCCTCCAAGGAATTGGACCGCATTGACCGCAACATCCTGAATGAGCTCCAAAAGGATGGGCGTGTTTCAAACGTTGAGTTATCTAAACGAGTCGGTCTTTCTCCTACCCCCTGTCTCGAACGTGTCCGTCGCTTGGAGCGCCAAGGCTATATCACTGGTTATACGGCGCTGCTCAATCCCCAGTTTCTCGACGCATCATTGCTGGTGTTTGTCGAAATCACCTTGAACCGTGGCGCACCAGATGTGTTTGAGCAATTCAATAAAGCGGTTCAAACACTGGAAGACATCCAAGAATGTCATCTTGTCTCCGGTGATTTTGACTACTTACTTAAAACACGAGTAGCTGATATGTCGGCATATCGCAAGTTATTGGGTGAAACCTTGCTGCGTTTGCCCGGTGTGAATGACACACGCACTTACGTGGTAATGGAAGAGGTGAAGCAGAGCAATCATTTGGTGATTCGCACCCGCTAAACCTGTTTGCCAATCGCCACATTGGTGTCGATCCCCCAAACGATGAAACCGAGCCACCGTGCTCGGTTTCTTTTTTGTCTTAATCAGCAACAATTATGTGATATCTCGGTAAAGATTCATCGCTGACTCGCATCATGCCTGCCGTTCAGGCACGAATGTGGTAAAGTCAGTGCAGTGGCGAATGCAAACCTCAAACCATGGTGGGGAATGCGAATAACGAAAAGTATTAAACAGGTGATGATGGAGTTTTCTTTGCGTCGTGAGCCCAAATCGGCTCAGCCCAAGGTGCGATTGGATGGCGCTCAGCGTTTGAAAGAGTGTGGCTTTATCTTGGTGCTGGCAGCGGCCGTCTTTGTGATGGTTGCGCTACTGTCTTTTAATCCGGCTGATCCCTCTTGGTCACAAACTGCTTGGCACGGTGATGTGCATAATGCGGCAGGTTCGTTAGGGGCGTGGGTCGCCGACAGCCTCTTTTTCTCATTCGGTATTTTGGCCTACCCATTACCACCAGCTGCCATGCTGGGTGGTTGGGTTTTCTTGCGCCGCCGTGGCGACGACGAGCCACTCAACTACACGATTTTAGCCGCGAGGATCTTAGGGCTTTTCGTTCTATTCCTAACCAGTTGTTCGCTAGCCGATCTCAATTTTGATGATTTTTGGCATTTCTCCTCTGGGGGAGTAATGGGCGATGTCACCAACAGTTTGGCATTGCCACTGCTTAACGTACTAGGCACCACATTGGTGATGCTGTTTTGTTGGGCAGCAGGGTTTACATTGTTTACTGGGATCTCTTGGCTAAGCATTGTGGATAATCTAGGGTCGGTGACCTTAAAGGCCACTACTTGGTTGGTTAACCGCCTCCGTGGCGATAAGGTGACTGAGCTTGGCAAGCCTGCTGCACAAACCGTCACTGAGTCAGACAAGGTGACTGACGCGGCAGAGCCGATGGAATTAAGTGATTTGCGCCGCTTCACCCCGTCTCCGAGTGTGCAAGAAGTCCCAGAGGATAGGGCATCAGCCGCACCAAGCGCGCCGATTATCTTTGGGGGACAAGCCTTACCCGCCGATGACGATGGCAAAACACGGGATGACCCTGAGCCTAACTTGGGACAGTGGCAAGGGGTTGTCGAGCCAGAAGACGAACCAACCCAACCGAACGTACCGCTGCCGGATGACGCGCCGGAGGATGAAACATTACCGCCGTGGCAAGAGACCGATGCATCCAGCGATGGAAGTGTTGGAAGTGAAGGAAGTGACGAAAGTGAAGAGGTGGCGAGTGAGCCGGTATCTCATGAAACCACCTATGGCAATCAAGACGGTTTGTCTGAGTTAGAGCGTGCCGAGCAAGCCGCTGGGGCGGCTGCGGACGATGAAGATCCGTTCCAAGAAACCATTCGTAAAGCGCAGCAAGCCCAGCAACAGGCTGCTGGGCTTGATCATCCTTTCTTAGTCAAAGATGAGCCAAACTTGCCAAAACCTGCCGAGCCTTTCCCGACCTTAGATTTGCTTGATCCTGCGCGAAAAACCGCTTCACAGGCGACACGGGAAGAACTTGAACAAATCGCGCGGTTAGTCGAAGCACGACTTGAGGATTATAAAATCCAAGCGCGTGTTGTGGGGGTTTATCCCGGCCCCGTGATTACGCGTTTTGAGCTGGACTTAGCGCCGGGTGTCAAAGTGTCGCGCATTTCTGGATTGTCGAAAGACCTAGCGCGTTCTTTATCGACCACCGCGGTGCGGGTAGTGGAAGTGATCCCAGGTAAACCTTATATCGGACTCGAGCTACCCAATGAAAACCGCGAGACCGTCTTTATGTCGGAAGTGGTTGGCAGCGAGCGCTTTAAGAACAGCAAGTCGCCGATTTCTGTGGTGTTAGGAAAAGACATTGCCGGTGAAGCGATTGTGACCGATTTAGGCAAAGCCCCTCACTTACTGGTCGCCGGTACGACTGGCTCGGGTAAGTCGGTGGGTGTGAACGTCATGATCGTCAGTATGCTCTATAAAGCGGCCCCGGAAGATGTCCGCTTTATCATGATCGACCCGAAAATGCTGGAGCTTTCCGTGTATGAGGGGATCCCGCACTTGCTCACCGAAGTGGTCACCGACATGAAGGATGCGGGCAATGCATTGCGCTGGTGTGTTGGCGAGATGGAGCGACGCTACAAGCTAATGTCGGCGTTAGGTGTCCGTAACCTCAAAGGTTTTAACGAGAAAGTCAAAGCCGCTGAGGCGGCGAATAACCCGATTCCAGACCCACTCTGGAAGCCGAGTGATAGCATGGATGAAACGGCTCCTACGCTTGAGAAGCTGCCCTATATCGTCGTGGTCGTTGATGAGTTTTCCGATTTGATGATGGTGGTGGGCAAAAAAGTGGAAGAGCTGATCGCCCGTTTGGCGCAAAAGGCCCGAGCCGCGGGTATCCACTTAGTGCTTGCCACCCAGCGCCCATCCGTTGATGTGATCACCGGCCTTATCAAAGCGAATATTCCGACGCGGATGGCTTTCACCGTCTCCACGAAAACTGACTCGCGCACCATCTTGGACCAAGGGGGCGCAGAGTCGCTGTTAGGCATGGGGGATATGTTGTTCATGCCCAACGGCTCTAACCATCCTATCCGAGTGCACGGCGCGTTTGTCAGTGACGAAGAAGTACACCGTGTGGTGAATAACTGGAAAGCGCGCGGTAAGCCGCAGTATCTCGAAGAGATCACTCATGGCGATCAGGGGTCCGATAGCTTATTGCCGGGAGAAACGCCGACGGGCGCAGACGGCGAAGAGCTGGATCAGCTGTTTGACCAAGTGGTTGAGTTTGTCACCGAAAGCCGCCGCGGCTCTGTATCAGGGGTGCAACGCCGCTTTAAAATTGGTTATAACCGTGCGGCTCGAATTGTGGAACAACTGGAAGCACACGGTGTCGTAAGTTCTCCGGGCCATAACGGTAACCGAGAAGTGTTGGCGCCACCGCCACCGAAAGCGTAATCAGATGGACGTTGTATGAAAATGAAAGCTTTTTATCGCCACCTAATCGCGATGCTAACGTTGATGTTTGCGGTTGCTGTTCAAGCGCAATCCACTGCCCAGCAGCAACTGATGGACCGATTGAGTAAGGTGGATGCCTTTAGCGCCAATTTTGAACAGGCTGTGATAAGCCCGGAAGGGGAGCAGATCCACGCTGCAAAAGGGCGACTATCCATTGAACGTCCCAACTTGTTCAATTGGACCACGACCGCACCCGATGAAAATATCATGATCTCTGATGGGGAAACATTGTGGTACTACAGCCCGTTTGTCGAGCAAGTTACTGCGATGTGGTTAGACGATGCGACTGCACAAACTCCGTTCGTGTTGTTAACCCGCAATCAGCCAGACGATTGGCAGATGTACACTATTATCCAGCGAGGTGACACCTTTACCCTGACCCCCAAAACGGTAGGGAGCATTGGCACGTTTGCCGTGACGGTAAAACCGGATGGCACCTTGACCCATTTTCGGGTGACCGAGCAAGATGGACAGCAAAGCCAATTCACGCTCAGCCAGTTTAGTCGTCAGGCACCGGATGCATCCTTGTTTGAATTTACACCACCGGACTCGGTGCTGGTGGATGATCAACGTCAGCCGCGTTAATCACGGGAGAGAAGATTGTCGACACTACCGCTAGATTTTGCTGACGACTTTCGGCCGCTTGCAGCTCGCATGCGGCCGGTTTCGTTAAGTCAGTACATCGGCCAACAGCATTTATTGGCTGAGGGCAAGCCTCTTCGCCGCGCCATCGAGTCTGGCAGCCTGCATTCAATGATTTTTTGGGGCCCACCGGGTACTGGCAAAACCACCTTGGCAGATATCGCTGCTCGTCAAGCCAATGCGGAAATCGAGCGATTGTCTGCGGTGACTTCTGGCGTGAAAGAAATTCGCGATGCGATTGTGCGTGCAGAGCAGAATAAACAAGCCGGAGTACGTACTGTCCTGTTTGTTGATGAGGTTCACCGTTTCAACAAAAGCCAACAAGACGCGTTTTTACCGCATGTTGAAGCGGGGACAGTCACCTTTATTGGTGCTACGACTGAAAACCCCTCTTTTGAGTTAAACAACGCCTTGTTATCACGTGCGCGGGTGTACCGGCTGAGTGCGCTTGAGCGTGATGATTTGATTGCGGTGATTGACCAAGCATTGGCGGATAAAAACCGTGGGCTCGGTGAGCGAGAGCTACGTTTTGACACGGGAGTGAAAGACGCTCTGGCGGACACCTGTAGTGGCGATGCGCGCATGGCTTTGAACTTGCTGGAAATGTTGGCCGATATGGCTGATGGTGCGGTGACTATGGCGATGCTGAAAGACGTCGCTGGGGAGAAGGTGGCACAGTTCGATAAGCAAGGCGACGCATGGTATGACCTCATTTCAGCATTTCATAAGTCCGTGCGCGGCTCTAACCCAGATGCCGCCTTGTACTGGTATGCCCGTATCGTGTCCGCGGGTGGTGATCCCTTGTACGTGGCGCGTCGATTGTTAGCGATTGCCTCTGAAGATGTGGGTAACGCCGATCCGCGTGCCATGCAGGTTGCATTGAACGCATGGGATTGCTTTACCCGCGTCGGGCCAGCGGAAGGTGAGCGCGCGATCGCACAAGCGGCGGTGTATCTTGCCTGTGCTCCTAAAAGCAATGCAGTCTACACCGCGTGGAAACAAGCGCTGCGCGATGCAAAAGCGACGGCGAATGCGCCTGTCCCTATGCACCTTCGTAATGCACCGACGGCCCTGATGGAAAGCTTGGGACATGGCGACGGGTATCGTTATGCCCATGATGAACCGAATGCCTACGCCGCCGGTGAGCGTTATTTGCCCGATGAAGTCAGTGATGTGCGTTATTACCAGCCCGTTAATCGCGGGCTAGAAATTAAAATCGCTGAAAAGCTCGCCTTTCTGGACGAGCTTGACGCAAAAAGCCCGCAAAAGCGCTAGGCAACTTCACCCTTTTTGGGTAAGGTTTAAAGTGCGGCTGCACCATCAAGGCGCAGTCGCCTAGTAGTGGTGACATCCACGGTCACCCTCGGCCAATCGCGTTATACAATACGCACGATCGCAGCTTGTCTTCAAATCGTGATGACAAGTGATAATCAACTAATCAACCCGAAAAGCACAGGATTAGCATGCTGGATTCCAAATTACTTCGAACTGAGCTGGAAGAAACGGCTCAAAAACTCGCTCGTCGTGGCTTTACGCTCGATGTTGACGCTATACGTGAACTCGAGAAACAACGTAAATCCCTGCAGATTCGCACCGAACAATTGCAAGCAGAGCGTAACTCCCGATCGAAGTCCATTGGCCAGGCTAAAGCGAAGGGTGAGGACATTGCGCCACTACTAGCAGAAGTCGCGAACTTGGGTGACGAGCTGGACGCTGCAAAAGCCGAGCTGGCTGAACTGCAACAGAAAGTGAACGACGTGGTAATGGCGGTGCCAAACTTGCCAGCCGATGAAGTCCCAACGGGTAAAGACGAGTCTGAAAACCTCGAGGTGTCTCGTTGGGGTGAGCCGCGTCAGTTTGATTTTGAAATCAAAGATCACGTTGATTTGGGCGAGCTTTCTGGCGGGCTTGATTTCGCCAGTGCGGTGAAACTGTCGGGCTCACGCTTTATCGTGATGAAAGGGCAGATGGCGCGTATGCATCGTGCCTTGACCCAGTTTATGCTCGACTTACATACCAACGAGCACGGTTATACTGAGATGTACGTGCCTTATTTGGTGAATGCAGACAGTCTTTATGGCACAGGTCAGTTACCAAAATTTGGTGAAGATTTGTTTAACACCAAACCGGCCACCGAAGAAGGGGTAGGGATGTCCTTGATCCCAACCGCGGAAGTACCGCTGACTAACATGGTGCGTGATGAAATCGTCGATGAGGCGGATTTGCCGCTGTGCATGACGGCACACACACCGTGTTTCCGTTCAGAAGCAGGCTCGTATGGTCGCGATACCCGTGGCCTGATTCGTATGCACCAGTTTGACAAAGTTGAACTGGTCAAAGTCGTTAAGCCAGAAGATTCTATGCAAGCACTTGAATCACTCACTGCGGATGCAGAGAAGGTGTTACAACTGCTTAACCTGCCATATCGTAAAGTGTTGCTGTGTACCGGCGATATGGGCTTTGGTGCGGCGAAAACCTATGATCTTGAAGTCTGGTTACCTGCACAAAACACCTACCGTGAGATTTCTTCGTGCTCAAACACCATGGATTTCCAAGCTCGCCGAATGCAGGCGCGTTTCCGTCGCAAAGGTGAGAAAAAACCTGAGTTACTGCATACCTTGAACGGTTCTGGCTTGGCCGTTGGTCGTACTCTGGTAGCTATTTTAGAAAACTACCAACAAGCAGATGGCCGTATTGAAATCCCTGAGGTATTGCGTCCATACATGGGCGGTCAAACGCACATTGGCTAATGAAGTGAGTCAGGGTTAAAGAACAAAGGGTCGGCATGATTGCCGGCCCTTTTTTATTCGGGTGAAGACACGCTGTTGAGGCAGGTCATTGCCCCGAACCTGATTGAGGAAACGGCGCGATGGGGCTAAGTGCATCATCGTGTTGGCAGGGATAGCGCGTCAGTACACGTGCGATAAAGCTGTCGAGCACGTGAAGCATAATTCGGTTTACGCGCTGCGATAGCGCAACTTTATGCTCAAAGGGCAGTTGTTCTGACTGTGCGAGCTGGTTTAACACCTCGGTGATTTCTTTTTGGATGTCGTCGGCCAATGACAAGGCGTGTAGTTGACGTAAGCGCTTCGCGAGTATTTGCTGGTGCAAGGTGAGAGATTGCTGGGCGTTGCGCGCGGATTGTTGCTCTTGGTATGCCGCATGGCTGTAACGCTGCCTTGCTTGCAGTAGTTCTAAAATCGCATACCAGATTTGCTGATAGCTCTCCAAACGGGTGTCGTCGCGTTGCGCAATCAATGCTGGCGGGACTGCTTCATCCACCAAGTAGACGATATGCTGCAGGGCCCGATTTTTCATACGGGTTTGGGTGTCGTTGTCGTAAGACGGTAAGGCATGAAGGTGGTGAAAAAAGAGTCGATACATCGGCTTTTGCGCTTGAGGAGCCAGTTGGTGAAGGTGACGTGTTTGGCTTAACAGTACTTGGTAGTCGTCTGAGCTAATACTGGGTTGGGTGGCTAAGTGCTGAGCATGCTGTAACAGCACACGTAGTTCATGCAGTTGGTGTAAATGCAAATCTGGGCGCTGACGGAAAAGCTGTACCGCTACCACCACCGCGATGCTCAATGCTAATGTTCCTACCATTAATAGCCATTCCATAGTCGCTCCCTGCGTTTCAGTCGCTGATATGACCTATCCAGCAGGAATCGTGCCTAAAATGAGAGATTTATCACGCCCTGAGCAAGGGGCTAGGCAGCCGACAATGAAAGAAAACTGCGCCGTTTTCGCACTGTGCTGGTGAAGTGATGCACTGTTTTGACGCATTGGCGAATGTTTCACTGATACCTGATAAAAAGCGCGCATAAAAAAGAGAGCCATCAAGGCTCTCTTTTACGCTCATCTCAGCACCGCAAGGTGGCGCGGTGCCAGTGAGTCTTGGCTTACATCACACGCATGCCGGCTTGGGCGCCTTCGTGTGGTTCAAGGATCCACAACTCTTTGCCACCCGGTCCTGCGGCGAGGATCATGCCTTCTGACATGCCAAATTTCATCTTGCGTGGTTTCAAGTTTGCGACCATTACCGTGTGTTTACCGACTAAATCCTCAGGCTTGTAAGCCGATTTAATCCCAGAGAACACTTGGCGAGTTTCACCACCAATATCGAGCTTAAACTTGAGCAGCTTGTCCGCTTTAGGCACGGATTCACATTCCAAAATTTTAGCCACACGCAGATCGACTTTTGCAAAATCGCCAAACTCAATTTCCTCAGCGATAGGATCATCCGCTAAAGGACCTTGCGCTTTCGCTTTTTCTGCCTCTTCCGCCGCGACATCTTCTTTGCTGTCGGCAATCATGGCATCCACTGCTTTCGGATCGATACGGCTAAACAGCGCTTTGAACTTGTTAATAGCGTGGCCTGTCAGTGGCTGAGCAATGCTTTCCCAAGTCAGGGTGTCATTCAAGAATCCTTCGGCACGCTCTGCAAGCTGAGGCATCACAGGTTTCAAATACGTCATGAGCACGCGGAATAGGTTAATGCCGACAGAGCAAATGGCTTGAAGCTCGGCGTCTTTGCCTTCTTCTTTGGCAACCACCCAAGGGGCTTTCTCGTCGACATACTGGTTTGCTTTGTCTGCCAATGCGATGATCTCGCGAATAGCGCGATTGTATTCGCGTGCTTCGTAGAGCTCACCAATGTGCTCGGCTTTGTCAACAAATGACTGATAAAGCTCAGGCTCAGCACAGGTATCGGCTAATTGGCCATCGAAACGCTTGCTAATAAAGCCTGCGTTGCGCGAAGCAAGGTTGACCACTTTATTGACGATGTCTGAGTTTACGCGTTGGATAAAATCATCCAAGCTCAGGTCAAGGTCATCAATACGGCTGTTTAGCTTCGCGGCGTAATAGTAACGCAAACACTCAGGGTCGAGATGTTTTAGATAAGTGCTGGCTTTGATAAATGTCCCTTTCGATTTGGACATTTTCGCGCCGTTTACTGTTACATAGCCATGCACAAAGACGTTGTTTGGCTTACGGAATCCAGCGCCGTCCAGCATCGCCGGCCAGAACAAGCTGTGGAAATACACGATGTCTTTACCGATAAAGTGATAAAGCTCTGCCTCGCTGTTTTCTTTCCAGTACTCGTCAAAGTCGATGTCGTTGTGCTTGTTGCAATAGTTTTTGAACGAGCCCATGTAACCAATCGGGGCGTCGAGCCAAACGTAGAAGAACTTACCGGGCTGGTCTGGGATCTCAAAACCAAAATAAGGCGCATCACGCGAGATATCCCACTGTTGCAGACCGGTTTCGAACCACTCGTTCATTTTGTTGGCAATTTCGCTTTGCAGCGCACCTGATTTAGTCCAGGTATTCAGCATTTGCTCAAACTGCGGCAAATCAAAGAAAAAGTGCTCAGAGTCGCGCATCACAGGGGTGGCACCGCTGACCGCCGAGCGAGGATTAATGAGCTCCGTCGGTGCATAGGTTTCGCCACAGTTGTCACAGTTATCACCGTATTGGTCGTCGGCGTGACATTTCGGGCACTCACCTTTGACGAAACGATCTGGTAAGAACATTTCTTTTTCAGGATCGAACAGCTGTGAAATCGTACGGCTGGTGATATAGCCTTTATCGCGCAATTGGGTGTAAATGAATGACGCCAACTCGCGGTTTTCTTCGCTGTGCGTGCTGTGATAGTTATCAAAGCTGATGTTAAAGCCATCAAAGTCGGCTTTATGCTCTTTTTGCACATCGGCGATCATGGCTTCGGGCTCCACGCCCATTTGCTGCGCTTTCAACATAATAGGCGTGCCGTGAGCATCGTCGGCACAAATAAAGTGAGTGGTATTGCCGCGCAGGCGCTGATAGCGGACCCATACATCTGCCTGAATATGCTCGAGCATGTGGCCCAAATGGATTGAGCCGTTCGCATAAGGCAGCGCACAGGTCACCAAAATTTTACGTGGGTTTGCAGCCATAATCTTGTTTGTTCGCTCTTATGATATGAATGGAATGATTGCGGAAATCTTACCTGATACGATATGCCTTGCCTAGAGCAAGGCCGTGTCATAAGGCGTTTACGCATAATTGGTTAGGGACGCGGACCCAAATAATGAATAAATTGGACGGTGAAGCATGTTTTTTGGCGGCAAAAAGAACAAATCAACGAAAAAAGCGGCATCAGTGATGAGCCAAGACGCAGCGGTGACATTACTCAATCAATTCTCTCATCCGGGGTTGATCGACCAATGGGCCAGCCAGCCGCATTGGGTCAGCGGTCATGAAAACAGTATTGAGGTGGTGTTTCCTTTTGCCGCGGGGTCAATCATTCAAGCGCTCTCTGACTGGCTCGCCGTGCAGGTACCGGAAAACGCAAGTCAGTTTTCATTGACCCAGCGCGTCGCTCCGCTGAAAGCCGGTGACAAAGCGCCGGTAAAAGGGGTGAAAAATCTGATTGTGGTCAGTTCGGCAAAAGGGGGCGTTGGTAAGTCCACCACAGCAGTGAACTTAGCGCTCGCCTTGCACGCAGAAGGGGCAAGTGTGGGGCTGTTGGATGCAGATATCTACGGACCGTCGGTGCCTCTCATGCTCGGTGCACAGCATAGCGAACCGCAAACCCACGATGGCAAACTGATGGAGCCTGTGTCGCGCTATGGCATTGTCTCGAATTCGATTGGCTATCTTGTACCGGCCGACAACGCGACAGTCTGGCGTGGTCCGATGGCGTCGAAAGCGTTCGCTCAATTAATCAATGAAACCCGCTGGCCTGACGTGGATTATTTGGTGGTAGATATGCCACCGGGGACGGGGGACATCCAATTAAGTTTGGCACAACAGTTTCCGGTAAACGGCGCGGTGGTCGTGACGACGCCGCAAGACCTCGCACTCGCCGATGCGATAAAAGGCGTAGCGATGTTTGAAAAAGTCTCGGTCCCTGTATTAGGGGTGGTGGAGAACATGAGCTATCACATTTGTTCGAACTGTGGGCATCATGAGGCAATTTTTGGTACGGGTGGCGCGGAAAAAATGGCGAAGCAGCAAGGCACGCCAGTTTTGGCGCAGGTGCCATTGCATGTATCCATTCGTGAAGATATTGATAGCGGAAAGCCAAGTGTGGTAGCACGTCCTGAGAGCGAGCACACCAATGCGTATCGTGATATGGCGAGCACCGTGGCGAGTAAACTATATTGGCAAGGTGAAACGCGCCCTGAACAGATAGCTATACAAACCTTGTCCTAGAGGTTGAGCACGGACCGCTGTTGAGACGCGAATGCCGGCTGATGTGGCGATCAAGCAAGATTTTCGCTGGCGCCAGCCGGTTCAACTCCCTATAATCAGGCGGTTTATGTTGATTCCGCCAAGTTTCCTCTGGGTATTCATATTATGAGTGATAACAACCACCACTGCGTTATTATCGGCATCGCAGGCGCCTCTGCATCCGGTAAAAGCCTTATCGCCAGCACCATTTATAAGGAATTAAAGGAAAAAGTCGGCGATCATCAAATCGGCGTGATCACGGAAGATAGATACTACCGCGATCAAAGCCACCTCAGCATGGAAGAGCGCGTAAAAACGAATTATGACCACCCACAGGCACTGGATCACGATCTGTTGTGTGAGCATTTGGAAGCATTGGTCGCCGGTCAGTCGGTTGATGTGCCGGTATATAGTTATTCTGAGCACACCCGAATGGCGGAAACCACGACGATGACCCCGAAAAAAGTCATTATCCTCGAAGGTATTCTGCTGCTCACCGATCCTCGTCTTCGCAATTTGATCCACGCTAGCGTCTTTATGGACACCCCACTTGATATCTGTTTGCTACGCCGCATGAAACGTGATGTTGCCGAGCGTGGCCGCACCATGGATTCTGTCATGGAGCAATATCAAAAGACGGTCCGCCCTATGTTTATGCAGTTTATTGAGCCGTCAAAACAATATGCAGACATCATTGTGCCTCGCGGGGGTAAAAACCGGATTGCCATTGATGTGCTAAAAGCGCATATTGCCCGTTTGCTAAAGGCGTAAACCAACCGATAATCTAGCGAATAGCGGCACATGCGACCTTACGTGGTGCCGTGTTCTAAAACCATCTACAGTGAGGAACCCCGATGCGACTGTGCGACAGGCATATCAAAGAGCACCTCGATGATGGCCGCATCAAAATTGATCCGCGTCCGGCTGATGCATCGATTTCAGGTGTCACGGCTGATGTGACCCTAGGTAACCAATTTCGTGTCTTTAATGATCATGGCGCCCCATACATCGATTTGTCTGGCCCAAAAGAAGAGGTCAATGCGCAACTCGAAAAGGTGATGAGCGATGAAATCGAGGTTGCTGAAGGGGAGGCATTTTATTTGCACCCCGGGCAGCTGGCTCTGGCCGTCACTCATGAATCCGTGACTCTACCCGATGATATTGTTGGCTGGCTTGATGGCCGTTCATCATTGGCGCGTTTGGGACTGATGGTGCATGTGACCGCGCATCGTATCGATCCGGGTTGGTCGGGCCGCATTGTGTTAGAGTTTTATAATAATGGCCGCTTGCCGCTTGCGCTGCGCCCAGGCATGCCCATTGGCGCGCTTAGTTTTGAGCCTATGTCAGGTCCGGCAGAGCAACCCTATAATAAGCGTGATAACGCCAAATATAAGAACCAACAAGGGGCGGTCGCCTCGCGAATTAGCCAAGATAAGGCTTAACTATCAAAATGCGCCTAAGGGCGCATTTTTTGATGAAATGGAACCAGATTGTCGAACTGTGGTCGATAACGCTATCAAATATAACGCGTTATTTTCGCCACGCGAACAAGGAGCATACAGTGATGGTAAAGAAAATTGCGGCGATAGTGGCTGGGTTACTGGTCATCCTTATCGGCGGTCTGGCCGCCGTTGTCGCCACCATTAACCCGAATCAATTTAAGCCGATGTTGGTTGAACAAGTAAAGCAGCAAACTGGCTTTGATTTGGTCATTGATGGTGATATCGATTGGCAGTTTTGGCCGAGCTTGGGCTTCTCAGTGGCGGATGTTGCGGTGAAAAACCGCCCTGGGTTTGATGAGCCAAACTTGCTCGCGCTGTCTCGCGCGCAAATGTCTATTGATGTGTTGCCTTTACTGTCTCAGCAGCTCCATGTGGGTGAAATTTTACTGCAAGACCCGCGTATTTTTGTCCAAACGCTTGCCAATGGTGAAACTAACCTTACCCCACAGCAAGCCGAGTCTGAAACCACCACGGAAAGCACACCTGTGACACCGAGCAACTCAGCATCACCAGCCGAAACACCGGCTGCTGGCTGGGATATAAGGCTACAAGGGTTGCGTATCAGTAATGCCAGTGTGGTGCTCAAAGATGATCAAGCGAGTACACAGACACGCCTTGATGAGGTGAATGTAGAGATTGGCAATTTGGCACCGGCGGTGTGGACGCCGGTAAGCGTTTCGCTGGTGGGAAGCCAAAATGCAGATACCTTTTCCCTACAAGGCCAAGGTGATGTGAAACTGATGACGGATCCCATGCAAAGTCAGTTACGTCAGTTTGCGATGACGTTATCTGCGCAGTCGGGAGATGTGACACTGAGCGAAGCGAATCTTACCTTAGAAAGTTTTGCGCTGGGTGAAGCTTCAGCGCTTGGGTTTAACGCCAAGTTAAAGACCGCAGATATGGACGTGGAAACGTCGGGTAAAGCGCAAGTCACGGTTGCGTCGTCTTTGAGGCAGTTTGCGATTCAAGGGCTGGATATGTTGACTAAGGTCTCGGGTGAGGCGGTGCCCAATCAGTCAATCACGCAGCAGCTGGCAGCGGATATTGATTATGATATGGACGCGAATGCGGTCACGGTGACGGATCTTGTCGGCCGTTTAAACACCGACCAAGTGATCGTGGATGGCCAAGTAGCCGTCAAGCTCACTGCTATTCCCCAAGTTCGTTTTGCGCTGAACACTAACCGCATTGATGTGGATGCATTGCTGCCCACGACGACAGAGGCGCCGCAACAAGATAAAGGCAATGCCGCTTCGGCGTCTTCATCATCGGCTGCCCCACAAGAGCAAACCACGCCAGCATTGAGTCGAGAAGAGCCTGATCTATCCGCGCTACAACAATTGGATGTAGCGGGAACCCTTGCACTTCAAGGACTCAAAGTCGCTAATGTCGAACTCGGTCAAACTGAAGCCGAAGTGGCCATTAACCGGGGTAAAGTCACCTTATCGCGCTTTGTGACAGAGGCCTATCAAGGCACGGTATCGGCAAGTGCGGTATTGGATGCGTCGGTCTCGCCGGCACGGTACGAGGTCAGCAAGCGGGCGCGTGGTATCGAGGTGCTGCCGCTACTTCAAGACGCTGCCGAAGTTGATCTATTAGCAGGTAAAGGAAACGTTGACGTCAATGTACAAGGTAAGGGGCTATCTCCTTATGCATTGCGTAAAGCCATCAATGGCCGTGTTGCGATCTTCTTTGAAGACGGTGCAATCAATGGGATCAATCTGGCCCAGATGCTGCGTGAAGCCAAGGCAACGCTCAAAGGTAAGAAGTCAGAATATGTTGACGAAGTCCGTAAAACAGACTTCAGTGCGCTGACCGCGAGCTTTGTGCTTGGAAATGGGATGGCGCGGACCAACGATTTATTGCTGGAAGCGCCTGCGCTGCGTGTACGCAGTGAAGGGCAAACAGATTTATTGAAAGAGACGCTCGATTTTGCGGTGTATACCTCTGTGGTCGAGACCAGCAAAGGCCAAGGCGGCAAAGACATCGATGAGTTGCGGGATGTGACCATTCCGGTCGATGTTGCGGGAACATGGCAGGCGCCAAGTTACAAACTCGACATTAAAAAGCTATTGAGTAGCAATAAAGTGCTGGAAGAGAAAGCGCGCAAAGAAGCGCAACGCGGCATTAAAAAATTGCTCGGGGATAAAGCGGATGACGAGAAAGTGAAAGAGGCGGCTGACAAGTTACTCAACCTGTTTCAATGATCGCTTTATGCGGCACCAAGCTATCTAATACAAACAGGAAAAGGACAGATATCGGATATGGATTCTGTAACACAAGCTGCCTTGGGCGCGGCTGTCGCGGGTATGGTCGCAGGCCGACGCTGTAGCCCTAAGGTGCTCTTGGCGGGGGCACTGTTAGGAACCTTACCGGATCTCGACGTCGTGATTGATTACGGCGATCCGGTAGCGAATACCGTCAACCACCGTGGCTTTAGCCATTCACTGTTTGTGTTACCACCCTTGGGTGTCGCGATAGCGGCACTCTGGTGGCGCTTGAGTAATAAAACATGGCCTTTATGGCAGCTGATGGTGCTGGTGATCAGTGTGTTGGTTACCCATCCATTGCTTGATTCTATGACGGCGTATGGCACGCAACTTTTTTGGCCGCTGGATAAGCCGCCTGTTGCGGTCGCCAGTATCTTTATCATCGACCCCTTGTATACGCTGCCATTGCTGATCGGTGTGCTTGCGGCGCTAGTTTGGAGAGCCAACGCAGCAAGGCTCTGCGTGATTGGACTGATCGCCTCGAGTCTTTATTTATTGAGCTCTGTGTATCAGCTTGAGCAAATAAAAGCGCGCGTGGCACAACAAACCCAAGGTACCGAGCTGGCGGGAAAGCCCATGTTTATTACTCCTACGCCCTTTAATACGGTGCTTTGGCGTATTGTGGTAAGAGGGGAGCAGACCTATTGGGAAGGGCTTGCCTCGCGATTGGATAAAACACCAGATATCGATTGGATGGCGTTTGAGCAGCAAGGATGGCCACTGGCGGAGTCAGAATCATTGACTGCCTTGCGCTTTTTTGCACGAGACTTTTTACGCTATGAAAATCGTGGGGGGCAGCAAGTTGTCACAGACTTGCGATTAGGTATGGCGAACTATCGGCCGTTCCAGTTTTTGCTTGCCGAGCAAAGTGACCAAGGAGAATGGCGCCCTGTTCCCCCGCGTCAGCTAGAGCCAGGGCCGGTCTTGCCACGCACTATCCCTGCCCTCTGGCGGCGCTTACTCGGCGACCAGTCGATTGATGCGTTGTTGTGTAATCAAAAAGATTGCTATCCGAATGAGGAACAACAGGCAAAGGTCCGTTCAGCCTCCTGAGGTTGAACATCAGCATCACTAAAAATGGGCGTATTCGCCCATTTTTTTATGGTTAAAACCAGTACTACCAGTCGATACCTTGGCGCGCTTTGATCCCAGCATCAAACGCATGCTTCACGTTACGGACTTCTGAGACCGTATCGGCCATATCTACCAACTGGCGGTGGGCACCTCGGCCTGTGATAATCACTGATTGGTCGGCGGGCCTTGCCTGCAATGCGGCGACCACGCTTTCTAGTTCAATATAACCATAGGTGATCATATAGGTGATCTCGTCAAGGACGACCAAGTCGTAGTTTGGATCAGCCAGCATGGCTTGGCAGTGTTGCCAGATTTGCTGCGCGGCTTCCGTATCGGCGGTTTTATCTTGGGTGTCCCATGTAAATCCGGTGCCCATCACGTGAAAGTCAACGCCATGCTGCGATAGCAGATCGCGCTCGCCACATGCCCACGTTCCCTTTATAAACTGCGCCACCCCGCATTTGAGCCCGTGGCCCGTTGCTCGTGCTACTGTACCGAAGGCAGAGGTTGATTTGCCTTTTCCATTCCCCGTCATTATCAGTAGTAATCCTTTTTCTTGCTGAGCCGCTTCTACGCGGGCATCAACCATTTCTTTGAGTTTTTGTTGGCGTTTTTTATGACCCTGTTCAGACATTTGATTTCCAATAAACGATGAACCTGTGTCTATAGTAAAGAGACCATGCACTGAACACCACCCATACCTAGGCCAATCAAGGATGAAATGATGAAACAAACAATGCGATGTCTAGCGGCAGTAACATGTCTATTCTCACTTCCGGTATTGGCGGGAGAGAAGATAGAGTATCAATTGGGCAATGAGATGTTTTCCGGGTATTTAGCGACCCCTAGCTCGATTGAAAAAGGCAGTGTGGTGATTATCCATGACTGGGACGGCCTAACCGAGTATGAACAGCAACGAGCAGACATGTTGGCGGAAATGGGGTATCGTGTTTTTGCGCTCGATATGTTCGGTAAAGGAAATCGGCCTCAAACACTAGAGGCGAAGCGAGCAGCGACAGGCGCGCTTTATAAAGATAGAGCACGGATGCAAACCTTAATTCAAGCGGGCATGGCAGCGGCACAGTCGCAAGGAATTGAGGCGCCCGTGGTGGCAGGATATTGCTTTGGCGGAACAGTGACACTCGAACTTGCACGCAATCCGCAGCAGATGCCAGTCAGTGGTTATGCCAGTTTTCACGGTGGTTTGGAAACCCCAAGTGGACAGGCATATTCACAAGATATTGCGCCACTTTTTATTGCTCACGGTGGTGCGGATAAAGCCGTTCCCATGAGTGAATTTGCGCAGCTGATTAACGAACTTGAAGCCGCCAACCTTGATTACTGGTCGCAAGTATATGCTGGGGCGCCCCATGCCTTTACTGTCTTTGGCTCGGAGCGTTATCGCGAACAAGCCGACAAGCAGTCTTGGCAAGCATTCACCCAGTTCCTTTCCGAACAACTGAGCGTCGATTTGGCAAACCAATAAGGATTTAAAATGATACGTCATGTACTGGTAGTACGGTTTGTGCCCAATGCGCGCGATGCACAGATTCAAGCTGTCCGTGATGCGTTCGAGGCGATGCCCTCAACCATTGAAGGGGTGGAGTCGGTAGAGTGGGGCGAAAACAATAGCCCAGAGGGGAAAAACCAAGGTTATAGCCATGTGATTTTAATGACCTTTCGTGATGAGGCGGCGCGACAAACCTACTTACCCCATCCTGCACACGAAGCGTTAAAAGACGTGTTTCGTCCCGTGATTGAGGATTTAATTGTGATTGATTATACGGTGGCACTAAGCTAGTCGCGCAAATGGACGGCCTGATACACTGTGAGCTCGCAGGCAAACGGAGTAATAGTGAATGAAGGAAGCGACAACGACACCCAGTGTATTGGTGGTATGTTTAGGCAATATCTGTCGCTCGCCGACAGCTGAAGCCGTGCTGAGAGCACGTGCTGAGACAAGAGGACTGGCGGTTCGTATCGACTCGGCAGGGACGGCGGGATACCATCAAGGTAATCCGCCCGACCCACGTAGTCAAAAAGCGGGGGAAGCGAGAGGGTATTCCTTCGCAGGTATTCGTGCTCGACAGATCCAGCCCGATGATTTTGCAAAACACGATATGATATTGGCGGCGGATCAGAGCAACTTATCCGACTTACAAATGATGTGTCCGGATGCGCATCAATCCAAGCTCTCTTTGTTTTTAAGTTGGAGTGAGGGAGAAGAACAGGAAATCCCCGATCCCTACTACGGTGGCGCGCAGGGGTTTGAAAAAGTGTTGGATTTGCTGGAAGAAGCGGCGGATGGGGTGCTTGACCATATCAAAATGCGATTTAGCGCTTAAGCCGGAGATGTCGGCGTTAAGCCAATAAAAAAGGCGCGATAAGCGCCTTTTTTGAGTCTATTATTCGCTTTGAGCCCATCACCATTTTTTCTTTGGTGCGAAGAGTTCGTCGAGTTCGCTTTTCTCTTGCTCTTGATCGGACTTGCTCTTTTCGTGACCGGTATTGAGTGTTTGTGTCACTTCAGTGTGCATTTGCTGAAGGCGTTCTTTCATTTGCGCTGAGTAATTGTCGTTTTTGGTGCCCAATACATCGATCGCTTTCTTCAACAATTGTTGTGCCGTTCCTAACTGGCCTTTGCGCTTCGCTTCGTTAGCGCGCTTCACCACGTTCTCAATATTGATTTTGAGCTGCATCTGCTCAAGGCGCGCATTTTCAGCCACAAAGGCTTGGGTTTGTAAACGGCCTTTTGAGTGCTCTGCCTTAATCACCGAGCGAAGGCGCTTTACCAGTTTCAGCATAGAAATGGCTTGGCGGTCGCTATCTGGGACACGAAATGATGTCGATTCTTTGTTCGAGAAACTCTGTTTAATTTGGTCAATTTGCGCTTGCGTGGCGCTGATACGCTGCGGAATAGATTTATCTGAGTTATCGATTTCATGCATTGCTTTAAGTGAATCAAGGATCTTCTTGTTCAAGCAAACTAACAAAGTCCCGCTATAAGGCAGGTTGTGAGCGTTACCAATTAGCTCTTCGGTGGCGTCGATTACCGCAATGTGTTTGGCCATTTCTTGACGCTTATGCGATTCAATCTGTTTGCGCTGTTGAGCCAAAATGTTGTAGCCGACAATCAGGCCGAGCAATATGWCACAAAGGCCAGCTATCAAGGCAATATTCATAATTCAGCGTCGATGTTCCTTGTAATAAACTCAACTGATTAAGATACACGATCTCTAAGGTCAGAGATAGCATGAATACAGGTGTTAACACGGTTCAGTGATCCGTCTCTAACCTGAGTTTCAACCTCACTTACGTTCGATCTCGCGTCAGTTTGTTTGAGTGTGGCCCATGTTGGTGGAATTCGCGACTCTAATTGCTTGATTCTGGGTTTTCCTCGCAGGAATATTCCATCATTCTCACACCATAGGCACAGGATCGATTAGTGAATGTGCAATCACTAACGTTTATATAACCAAAGCCTATTAAATAATCGAATTTGGGTATATAAATGAAGAAGAGAAATCCCAAGGCGGTCACTTTTATTACGAGGCTCATGCGTCTGCACTATGAAACTACAACAGCTTAGATACATCGTTGAAGTCGTCAATCATAACTTGAATGTGTCTGCAACGGCAGAGAGTTTATATACCTCTCAGCCTGGGATCAGTAAACAAGTCAGGTTATTAGAAGATGAGCTGGGCGTGCAGATTTTTGAGCGGAGCGGTAAGCACTTAACCAAAGTGACACCGGCAGGTGAGGCGATTGTCTCGATTTCGCAAGATATTCTCTCACGGGTTGAAAGCATTAAGGCGGTGGCAAGCGAGCATACCCACCCAGAGATGGGGAACCTAAATATTTCAACCACGCACACCCAAGCGCGCTATGCACTGCCTGAGGTGATCAAAACCTTCACTGCACGTTTCCCGAAAGTGTCGTTGCATATGCACCAAGGCACACCCACGCAAATCTCAGACTCGGTCGCTAAAGGGACGTCGGACTTTGCGATTGCAACGGAAGCCTTTCACCTCTATGAAGATCTGGTGATGCTACCTTGTTACCACTGGAATCGCTCAATCATCGTTACCCCAGATCACCCACTGGCGCAGAAAAAGCAGATCACCATCGAAGATTTAGCGGCTTATTCACTGGTGACCTATGTGTTTGGCTTTACTGGTCGCTCAGAGCTCGATGAAGCCTTTCATCGCGCTCATCTCACCCCCAAAATTGTCTTCACCGCGACCGATGCCGATGTGATAAAAACTTACGTGAAATTGGGGCTCGGAGTCGGGGTGATTGCCAGTATGGCGATGGACAGTCATACAGATACCGATTTGGTAGCGATTGATGCGAGCCATATCTTTGGTGCCAGCACCACCAAGATTGGCTTTCGTAAAGGAACCTTCTTACGAAGCTATATGTACGACTTTATCGAACGTTTCGCACCTCATTTAACGCGCAACGTTGTTGACCAAGCCGTCGCACTGCGCTCTAACGACGAAATCGAGGCAATGTTTAAGGACATTCCACTACCAATTCGATAAAATAATAGATTGCCATTAGGGCTGCTTCGGCAGCCCTTTTTGATCCCAGTGACGCCGCTATTTGTCGAGCAATCAAGGTGCCAGCCCGATGCCTAACTCGTTATATCTTGTTCAATTTAAGCAACTGACCGAATTGCTGGTGGAGTATCAGTGGTTATGGCGGCCCATGCCGATGGCACATGCGCGTCTGCCTTGGTCATCGTGTCCTGAACTGTGTGAATGGCTTTCAACGCTCGACATTTCACAGGCCGCGCAATGGAAGGCGGCGCCAAACCAAGTGGCAGAGCAATTGGCGAAGTGGTGGCCGGCGTTGGCCGCGATTCCACGCTTAACGGATGTCCCAGAGGCTAAGATGGCAGCAGTGGCTATGGATGAGCGGCTTGGCGTGGGAGTCCCCGGGCGGAAGTGGGCGCAAATTCGCGCTTACTTGAGCGCCGTCCCCACACAACCATCCACGCAACGATATCTAGAGTGGTG
The DNA here is from genome assembly GCF_001996085.1 of Salinivibrio sp. PR5. NCBI lineage: Bacteria > Pseudomonadati > Pseudomonadota > Gammaproteobacteria > Vibrionales > Vibrionaceae > Salinivibrio > Salinivibrio sp. PR5. The sequence continues at coordinate 46,975 of NZ_MUFK01000015.1, read as the reverse complement.
TGCAGGAAAAGGATATTTAGGCCGTGCTGTGGCGGCAAGTACACCCGCGCGAGTGGACAGTTTAGAGTGGCAGCAGGCGCTTTGTGAACAAGGCCAAGCCTATGCTGAACAGCACCAGTTGCCGATACAATTTCATCATCTAGATGCCTTTAGTGAGGCGGCATTATCCGTGATTCATCGCTGCGATCATGCCTTGGCGCTGCATGCTTGTGGCGATCTGCATGTGCACCTATTGCGCCAAGCGGTTGCGGCCGATCTTAACGCGATTAGTGTATCACCGTGTTGTTATCAATTGATTACGGGTAAGACGTATCAACCTCTGTCGAATGCGGGGCAGCAAGCAGGATTGGTCCTGAGCAAAACCGATCTCAAAATTGCGGTTCAAGAAGCGGCAACCGGTGGTGAGCGTGTCCGTCGTCAGCGCTATCAAGAAGTCACGTACCGGTTAGGGTTTGATGAGTGGCAGCGTGACGCTTTTCAGTCTGACCAGTATTTACCGCTGCCGGCGCTTCAAAAGTCGCAACTGAATGATGGCTTTGAGGCGTTTTGTCATTGGGGAGCGACGCAAAAAGGCTTAACCGTATCTAGCAATACCGACTTTACGCCGTATTTGGCTCGGGGAGAGGCGCGATTTGTGATTCTGGAGCAAATCAATGTCGTGAAGTCTGCGTTCCGCCGAGCCTTAGAGCTTTGGCTAGCGCTCGATCGGGTGCTGTATCTTGAGCAACATAACTATCACGTCGATCTCGTCCAATTTTGTGCGCCGAGCTTAACGCCGCGCAATCTGCTTATTCATGCCACGCGTCGCTAAGAGCGGCGCTTCGCCAGCACGTTGCTTACGTGTTACGTAGAATTGACACGCCAGAGTAATCAATCTGTTAATGAGTGATAGTGTCGCGTGCGCTTAGCCGCTAAAATTTCGCGCAAATAACTTAATATAAAGAAGCTTTACTATGGCAGATTTAAGTGTGTCATTTGCCGTGGCCGTGATCCTAGGCTTGGGCTGTTTTGTGCAAAGTTTAATTGGTTTTGGCATGGCGATTGTCGCTGCGCCACTGCTACTTATGATTGACCCGAAATTGGTCCCCACCACTATTTCAATGGTGGGGCTGACCCTTGCGAGTATTAATGCGTGGCAGTATCGCCACCAACTGTCCTTTCGTGATTTGAGCTGGGCATACTTGGGGCGTGTGCCTGGCACCATGCTAGCAGGTGCCATTATGTTGGTGGTCACCACGCAAATGCTAGAAATCATCATTGGCACGGCGGTCTTGCTGGCAGTGTTTGCCAGTATTGCACGTCTCAACATCGCACCGAATCGCCTCAACTTCTTTATTGCTGGGTTTACATCGGGGATCATGGGCACCACAACCAGCATCGGTGGACCGCCGATGGCACTGGTATTACAGCATGCGGAAGTGAATAAGATGCGTGCCTGCTTGGCCGGCTACTTTGTGATTAGCTGTATCTTGTCTTTGATTGCGCTGGGCGCGACGGACTATCTTACCTGGTGGCATGTTCAGCAAGCCGCATTCGCGGTGCCCGCGGTTTTACTCGCGACGTGGTTAGCCTATCGTGTCGCGCCGAAGGTGAAGCCTGTACTGGTTCGGCGCGCTATGTTGGTGCTGTGTACGTTAGCTGGGGTGAGTACCTTGGTCAGAGGACTTTTAGGTGGTTAGTGGCACATAGCGATAGGCGTGTCATTGCCCATAAGCAACGCCCAGCCAAAGCTGGGCGTTTTGATAGTGTACGGTTAGCGGGAGGGTTACGCCATAAATTGCGCAACTACCACAGCGATACCGCCGACCATCGCCAAACTCAGGCCTAAATTACCGCCAATGACCTGATAATGGTTGTCGGTAGAGACGGTCTGGCGAGCCTTACGTACCATTAGCACAGGCAATACGACCGCAAGAATAACCAGTGCGATGGCAGCATAGCCAAGGGCAGTGATAAAGCCTTGTGGATAGAAAAGCGCAAAAACAAGCGGTGGTAAGTAAGTGATTGCTGCTGTTTGCAGTCGACCACTGACTGTGTCCTGACGCTTAAAGCTGTCTGAAATAAAGTCAAACAACCCTAAACTCACGCCTAAGAATGAGGTGGCGAGTGCCAAGTCTGCGAACAGCGAAATGCTCGAGGCAATATAGTCTTGTTGTACCACTGCCTGAATGACTTTCACAAATTGTGACAACTCACCATTTTGTAGCAAGATTGACTGCGCCACGCTCCCCAAGCTCGCGACCTGCCAAAAAATGTACAAGGCGAGGGGTAAGGTTGAACCAATAATCATCACCTTGCGCAAGGAGGGCAAATCAATCCCCACATAACGTACAATCGAAGGGATGCTGCCATGGAAGCCAAACGAGGTGAAGATGACCGGGAGTGCGGCAACCATCAAGCCTTTCTCCACCGGCATTTCGACCAAATTAATGCTCGATACATGGGGAGTGAGTAGTGTTAGAGCCAAGATCAAGAACACCACTTTTAGCGTGAATAGCCCACGATTGATTAAATCTACCTTGCTGGTTCCTAGTGTTACCACCAATCCAAACACTAAGGTAAACAGCACCGCGCCCGCTGCGGGTGGGAGTTGAATCGAGGACCACTGTGCAAGTTTCTCATTCAACTGGCTACCACCGCCCGCAATGTAAGCAGCGCAAAGTGAGTAGAAAAGAAACAGCATCGCGAACGATGCCAGCCATTTGCCTTTATCCCCTAAAAATTGTTTTGCGAGACTGTGTAGGGTGGCGTCAGCGTCGGCGTATTGGTGCACTTCTAGCATCAACAATGCGGTGTAGGTCATCAAGGCCCACATCACACCCATTAGCGCCATCGATGCGCCAAACCCGATTCCTGCAGAGGCAAGCGGTAACGCGAGCATGCCTGCGCCAATGGTCGTACCTGCAATGATTAGCGAACTTCCTAGTACCTTGTTCATATAATGTTTAACCAGTGTAAATAAAAAGTTAATTTTTGTGTTCGCACAAAAGATAACGTGAATTTATGCGTATTGTGCACTGCTTATGCAGATTAAAAAACTGATGAGTGTAATGATACAGGTACGACACCGTAAAATAAAGTGTACGATTGGCTTGGGCTAGTGCGTGATGGCGTGTGATGTCATAATCAATGCTCTAGGATACTAATCAAAAGGAGCGGCTAGGTGGACAATCAACAACATAAAACACCCATGCCACGTATCGCGATGCTGTCGACGGGTGAAGAAGTTTTGCTTGGCGATATCACAGATACCAATGCGGCTTGGCTGTCCCGCATGCTGTACGAAAATGGATTTGCGATGTCTCGGCGGGTCACTGTCGGGGATGAGCTTGATGAGATGGCGGTTGAGCTTGTTCGGCTATCTCAAACCGAGGATGTGGTGATTGTGAATGGTGGGTTAGGGCCAACCACTGATGATTTAACCACGGCAGCGATGGCGTCGGCGATGGGCGTAGAGCTGACACTCAATGAAACCTGGCTGGATGAATTAAAGCAGCGTTACGAGCGTCATGGCCGTCCTATGGCGCAAAGCAACCTAAAACAAGCCATGCTCCCCGATGGCGCTCGCCTCATTGACAACCCTAATGGCACTGCCTGTGGCTTTTATTGCCAGTTAAATGGCTGTCATTTCTATTTTACACCTGGGGTGCCTTCAGAATTTTTCTGCATGGTAGAGCAGCAGATTCTGCCTGAATTAATCCACAACTATGCACCCAGTGCGCGTTCTTGTTACCGTTTGTTCACATTTGGCTTGTCCGAATCGGGGATCAGCGATGCCATGGCATCTGTTTCGTTGCCTGACGATGTGACGCTGGGTTATCGCTCGAGTCTGCCGTTTATTGAAGTGAAACTCTTCATGGCTGACGATCATCCCGATAAAGAGCAGCTCATTGATGCGGTGCAATCATGCCTTGGCGATCATGTTGTCAGTTGCAACCAAGCGATGGTGCAAGCGCTGGCCGCCGATCTCAATCGTCAAGGTGCGGTATTAAAGGTGGTGGAGCAATTTACGGGCGGATGGTTAGCCAGCATGTTAAACGGTCAAGCTGCACACTTGGTCGAGCAAGGCTGGGTCATGTCAAATGCGCATGTGCCCGAACAAGCCGTTGCCAACCCGCTCGCTGCCTCATTAGCCATGGCCAGCGCGGCCATTGCACAAGGCCAGCATCAAATTGGTTTAGCATGTGGTCCTGAGCTTCATGGACAAATTTGCGTGGCGATTTCCACCCCCGAGGGAGAGTGGGGACAGCGACTAAGCTTTAAACGCCATTTCTCCCATGACAACGCCCGCTGTTATATGGCGACGGTATTGCTGGACATGTTAAGGCGTTATCTTCATGGGCAGCCGGTGATTGCCGATTACGCATCATTAGCGCGTCATGATGACATTTTTATTGATGCTGAGACGATTGCTTAAATCGGTGCCTGTTGGGCGCTAAGGTGAGAGGAGTAGTGGGCGTAGGCTCACTACTCATTAACGACTTTTGCTTTAGCTGCTGGCTGGTATTCAAATTCAATTGACACATCGGTCTGTGGCGCACTTTGGCAAGTAAGAATTTCGCCGGGACGAACAAATGCCATCGCGTCTTCTTGTTTGACCGAACCTTGTTGCAATTGACAACGGCACGCACCGCACATGCCATTGCGGCATTGATATTCGGGTTGAATACCGGCTTGCTCAAGTTGTTCAAGCAAACTTTGGTGGGTGTTGCCACCCACCTTGATACCGTTCACTTCAATCGTGATTCGGGTCATAGCTCGAAGTCACCAAAGTCTTCAACGCTCACTTCGTTATCGATTTGACCCACGAGGTATGAGCTAATTTCGGCTTCTTGCGGTGCAACCTGCACATTGTCGGAAGATAGCCACGCATTGATCCACGGAATCGGGTTTTGGGTGGCGTTATCGTATGCAGGGGCAAGGCCGACTGCCGACATACGCAAGTTGGTGATGTATTCAACGTACTGGCAAAGAATGTCTTTGTTCAAGCCAATCATAGAACCATCACGGAACAGGTATTCTGCCCAGTCTTTCTCTTGCTCGGCGGCGTCTTTGAAGAGATCAAAACACTCTTGCTCGCACTCTTTGGCAATCTCAGCCATTTCTGGATCGTCCTGCCCGCTACGCAGAATATTCAGCATGTGCTGGGTGCCTGTAAGGTGAAGCGCCTCATCACGGGCAATAAACTTGATGATTTTGGCGTTGCCTTCCATCAGTTCACGCTCCGCAAAGGCGAATGAACAAGCAAAGCTGACGTAGAAACGAATCGCTTCGAGTGCATTCACTGACATCAGGCACAGGTACAGCTTACGTTTTAACTCACGCAGGCTTAAGCTGATGGTTTTGCCATTAATAGTATGGGTGCCTTCCCCTAACTGGTGGTAGTAGTTAGTGGTTTGAATGAGGTCGTCATAGTATTGCGCAATATCGTTGGCGCGCTTCTGGATGTGCTCATTCATCACAATATCATCGAATACAATCGCCGGATCAGCAACGATATTACGGATAATGTGGGTGTATGAGCGTGAGTGGATGGTTTCTGAGAAACTCCACGTCTCAATCCAAGTTTCCAGCTCAGGAATTGACACCAGAGGCAGCAAGGCGACATTCGGGCTACGGCCTTGGATAGAATCGAGTAGCGTTTGATACTTCAAGTTACTGATGAAAATATGCTTTTCATGCTCAGGCAACTTGTTGTAATCAATGCGGTCACTTGACACGTCAACTTCTTCTGGGCGCCAAAAGAAAGAAAGCTGTTTTTCGATCAGCTTTTCAAAAATTTCATATTTTTGTTGGTCGTAACGCGCCACGTTGACCGATTGGCCAAAGAACATTGGCTCTTTCAATGGGTCGTTGTTGACTTTAGAAAACGTACTGTAAGTCATGAATCCTATTAACCTCTAGAAAAGGGCCCGCAGGCCCTTACCCCAATTTGTTAGATCTTACATGCACCGCCGGCGCAATCATCTTCTGCTTGCGCAGCACTCAGATCCGATTGACCATCGCTCGCACCATCACGGGTGTTGTGATAGTACAGGGTTTTAACCCCGAGTTTATAAGCGGTGAGCAGGTCTTTGAGTAGTTGGTTCATTGGAACTTTACCACTTTGATGACGGCTCGGATCATAATTGGTGTTGGCGGAAATCGCCTGATCGACGAATTTTTGCATGATACCGACTAACTGTAAGTAGCCATCATTACTACCAATGTTCCAGAGCAGCTCGTAGTTATTCTTGTATTTATGGAATTCCGGCACGACCTGCTTGAGGATACCGTCCTTCGATGCTTTTACCGATACGTAACCACGAGGTGGCTCAATGCCATTGGTGGCATTTGAGATTTGTGATGACGTCTCTGATGGCATCAAGGCGGTCAATGTTGAGTTACGTAAGCCATGCGTTTGAATGTCTTTACGCAGCGTCTCCCAATCTAAGTGCAGAGGCTCGTCACAGATACCATCCAGATCTTTCTTGTAGGTATCAATTGGCAGAATACCTTGCGAATAGGTGGTCTCGTTAAACGCAGGGCACGCGCCTTTCTCTTTTGCAAGCTCAACAGAGGCGCGAAGCAAGTGATACTGAATGGCTTCAAAGGTACGGTGAGTTAGACCGTTTGCACTGCCATCGGAATAACGTACACCATGTTTCGCTAGGTAGTAAGCAAAGTTGATCACACCGACACCCAAGGTACGACGGTTCATGGTCGCTTTACGTGCTGCCGGTAGTGGGTAGTCTTGGTAATCAAGCAGGGCATCCAGCGCACGGATGGTCAGATCGGCCAACTCGCTAAGCTCGTCCAGTGATTCCAGCGCACCCAAGTTAAATGCCGAGAGGGTACACAGCGCAATTTCACCGTTTTCGTCTTCAACATTGTTGAGTGGCTTGGTCGGCAGTGCAATTTCCAAACACAGGTTGGACTGACGAATTGGCGCCACAGACGCATCGAACGGGCTGTGCGTATTACAGTGATCCACGTTTTGGATATAGATACGACCGGTTGATGCGCGCTCTTGCATCATTAGAGAGAAAAGATCGACAGCTTTGACCGTTTCACGCTGAATAGAGGCATCCGCTTCATACTGGGTGTACAGACGCTCAAACTTCTCTTGGTCTTCGAAGAAAGCATCATACAGTCCTGGTACATCAGACGGCGAGAACAAGGAGATGTTGCCACCTTTGAGTAGGCGGGTGTACATCAGTTTGTTGATCTGCACACCGTAATCCATGTGACGCACACGGTTTTCTTCGACACCACGGTTATTTTTCAATACCAGCAGGGATTCAACTTCACGGTGCCAAATAGGGTAGAACAAGGTGGCTGCACCACCGCGCACACCGCCTTGCGAACAGCATTTAACAGCAGTTTGGAAATATTTATAAAACGGAATACAACCCGTGTGGAAAGCTTCACCTCCACGAATTGGGCTGCCTAACGCGCGGATACGACCGGCATTGATACCAATCCCCGCGCGCTGAGATACGTAGCGAACAATGGCGCTAGAGGTCGCGTTGATCGAGTCTAGGCTATCGTCGCACTCGATCAGTACACACGAGCTAAACTGGCGCGTTGGTGTGCGTACCCCAGACATAATTGGCGTAGGCAATGAGATCTTGAACTGAGAAACCGCATCATAGAAACGACGGATATAATCAAGGCGCGTTTCTTTTGGATAGGCAGCGAACAAGCACGCAGCAACCATCATATACAGGAACTGGGCGCTCTCGTAGATTTCACCGGTCACACGGTTTTGAACCAAGTACTTGCCTTCCAGCTGTTTAACGGCTGCGTATGAGAAGTTCATATCGCGCCAGTGGTCGATATAGCTGTCTAGGGTGTCGAGCTCGTCTTCGCTGTAGTCTTCGAGAATGTGGGCATCATATTTACCCTTCTCAACCATGTTTTTCACATGCTTCACGAGCGTGGGCGGCTCGAACTGTCCGTACGCTTTTTTACGTAGGTGGAACACCGCTAGGCGAGCAGCAAGGTATTGATAATCTGGGCTTTCTTCTGAAATCAGGTCCGCTGCAGCTTTGATGATCGTCTCATGAATGTCTTCAGTACGCATGCCATCGTAAAACTGGATGTGAGAGCGCATCTCGACGAGAGAAACGGAGACGTTGGTGAGGCCTTCTGCAGCCCAAGTAACAACGCGATGGATTTTATCGAGGTTTAAATTTTCTTTGCGTCCATCACGCTTAAGTACGGTTATTTCTTGGTTCATTTTGTGTGCTTTCCCAATATTTCCTTGCCAAACTGCTATTTTCGCAAGATTTTATAAAATGCCTGATGATTTTTTGGTCGGCCTCTATGCGGACGTTGCGTCGCTCATACACTATATATAGGGGTCGGCTTGTCGATGCGTTACAAGATAGTGATATAACCGCGATATTGCAAGAGAGCGACACGCTGATGAGGTGTGGATATCTTGGGGATGTTATAACGCAAGTTAGTAATCACCAACCTAGCGTTCCAAGTGCGCCAAGATTAGCGAGAATTTCAATCGTTGAAACAGTAAAAAGGCCAAGAAAAAAAATTTATTTTGATTGATCTTGGGCTCGAACAGTGATCCGATTTAACTGATTGAAAAGGCAACAAACCCCACGGTTTGTGGGGTGTGATTAGGATCCAATAAAGGCACTGAGATGGTGTGGGGTGGCGAAAATATGATCTGCTTCCCATTTACTGATTACATCATCACCACCTGTGTATCCCCACGCGGCGACCGCGGCACCCATATTGGCCGCACGCGCGGCTAACATGTCATTTTCAATATCTCCGACATAGAAGCAGTGCTCTGGTGCACAATTAAGCGTTTTCGCTGCCTCGAGAAGCGGCAATGGGTGAGGCTTGGCGTGCGCGTAAGTGTCAGCCCCGACAATAACCTGTGCCTGCTGCAGGCGTGGAAAAAAGGTTAACAGCTGATGGGTGAGCCCTTCAGGTTTATTGGTGACAATGCCCCACGGAATGGCCTGATGCTCTAACAGGTCGAGGAGCGTTTCGATACCTTCGTACAAAGTCGTCCCCGAACAAATCGCTTGGCCGTAATGGTGCAGAAAACGGGCCCGCAAGGCGATGGGATCTTGCTCTTTGGCTTTATCACCAAACCCAGCGGTCAGTAAGCCGCGAGCTCCATGACTGGTATGGCGGTAGATTTGCTCTTGGCTAAGAGGTGGTAAGTTGTACTCTGCGAGCACGCGGTTCGCCGCCATGCCCATATCCGGCGCGGTATCTAGCAGCGTGCCATCGAGATCAAACAAAACCGTTGCGGGAGTGGTCATACAATGCCTCAACTCTTTAAGCGGGGTTGACAGTGTGGAGCAAATAATTCACGTCGACATTGGCGTTGGATAACTTATAGATGCCGGTTAATGGGTTGTAGTGTAAGCCGGTCATACCACGCGCTTGGAGGGCTGTGGTATCGACCATCGCCATCAGTTCAGAGGGACGAATAAACTTATGATGGTCGTGAGTGCCTTTCGGTACCAGTTTGAGCAGGTGCTCGGCGCCCACGATGGCAAATAGCCACGACTTGGTATTGCGGTTGAGCGTCGAAAAGAAAACATGACCGCCAGGTTTGACCATGTTCGCACACGCCTGGATCACTGAGGCAGGTTCTGGCACGTGTTCTAGCATCTCCATGCAGGTCACCACATCGTACTGGCCGGCGTAGCTGTCAGCGTGTTCTTCGGCGGTCGACTGAATGTATTGTACGTCAATACCGGATTCAAGCGCATGCAAGCGTGCAACGGTCAGTGGCTCTTTGCCCATATCTAGTCCCGTGACCTCGGCGCCTTCGCGAGCCATGCTTTCGGCAAGAATGCCTCCGCCGCAGCCAACGTCTAACACCTTTTTACCAAACAGGCCGCCGGCTTTTTCTATCACGTACTGCAAGCGTAGCGGGTTGATTTGGTGGAGGGGTTTAAACTCACCTTCCAAATCCCACCAGCGTGATGCCATGTCTTCAAACTTTTGAATTTCTGCCGGGTCAACGTTAGCTACGTGGCTCATAAATACAGCTTCCTTATTGGTTTTGCTGCATTATATACCCAAATGCTGTGTAGTTGCAGCTCGGGAACGCGTGGAACAAAGGAAGTGTAATTGGTGGTATTGGGCACGCAAAAGGGCGCTGCAGGATAAGCGAGCTTAGTGGTCCCGCCGAGTGTCGGTGAGCGATAAACGCGGCTCGCCAGCCCGGCCGCGTGATATAGTGGTTACAAGGTTGCAGTCATCATTGCACTGACAGCAATGATGCACGCTAACATGTATTTACCGGCAATCAAGCACATTCCGATAGCATTCACGATACGAGTCAGCATGCTGCTTACTCCTTAGTCGAACGTGTCGACAACAATCCTTTCTACGCGTCGTATGTCACGCATTCTCACGATTTAAGTATGGGCCAAGATGGCTGAAATGACAGCAAACAGGAGGCGATAAAAGGTGAAGATGACGCTGCAATACGGTAAATAGAAAAAGTAAATAAGCGCTGAGGACGTTTCTGGGCTTTTATTTTTAATTCTTGATAGCCAGACACGGAAGTGATGGGTTTTTACCCGCATAGACGCGTTGAGAGGCTTTTCTAACGAGATCTATGATACATCTTAGCCATATTCACGTGTCTAGCGAGTGGGTTTGTGTTATCCTCCGTGGTCACGTATTTGAATACGCAAACATTATTTGAGGGATGTTGGCTCCATGAGCGATCTTGCTAAAGAGATCACGCCAGTCAATATCGAAGAGGAGCTGAAAAGCTCGTATCTCGACTATGCAATGTCTGTCATTGTTGGTCGAGCTCTTCCTGACGTGCGTGATGGCCTAAAGCCAGTACACCGCCGCGTTTTATTCGCGATGAATGTACTTGGCAACGACTGGAACAAGCCATATAAAAAATCGGCCCGTGTGGTCGGTGACGTAATCGGTAAATATCACCCACACGGTGATAGCGCGGTTTACGACACTATTGTTCGTATGGCGCAGCCTTTCTCACTGCGTTATATGCTGGTGGATGGCCAAGGTAACTTTGGCTCCATTGATGGTGACTCGGCCGCGGCGATGCGTTACACCGAAGTGCGCATGGCAAAAATTGCCCATGAACTCCTCGCGGATCTAGATAAAGAAACAGTGGACTACGTACCTAACTATGACGGTACGGAGCAAATCCCTGATGTATTACCGACGCGCGTGCCTAACTTGTTAGTGAATGGCGCCTCTGGTATCGCGGTGGGGATGGCAACCAACATCCCACCTCATAACATCACCGAAGTGATCAACGGCTGTCTGGCGTATATCGATAACGAAGATATCACCATTGATGAGCTGATGGAGCACATTCCGGGTCCTGATTTCCCGACCGCGGCGATGATCAACGGCCGTAAAGGCATCGAAGATGCTTATAAGACCGGCCGAGGCAAAATCTATTTACGTGCGAAGGCGGAGATCGAAGCGGATAAACATGGTAAAGAAACCATTGTTGTCAATGAGATCCCGTATCAAGTTAACAAAGCGCGCCTGATTGAAAAGATTGCTGAGCTTGTCAAAGATAAGAAAATTGAGGGCATTTCAGCACTGCGTGACGAGTCAGATAAAGACGGGATGCGGATTGTGATCGAATGTCGCCGCGACGCGGTGGCAGAAGTCGTTCTCAACAACCTGTATGCCCAGACTCAGTTGCAAACGTCGTTTGGTATCAACATGGTGGCGCTGGATAACAACCAGCCAAAACTCTTCAACCTCAAAGGGATGTTGGAGTGTTTTGTCAATCACCGCCGTGAAGTGGTCACTCGTCGTACCGTATATGAATTACGCAAAGCGCGTGAGCGTGCACACATCCTTGAAGGTCTAGCGGTTGCGCTGGCTAACATCGATGAAGTGATCGAGCTTATTCGCCGAGCGCCGACCCCAGCAGTTGCCAAACAAGAGCTACAAGCGCAAGGCTGGAGCTTAGGTGGGGTGTCTGCCATGTTGGAAGCGGCGGGTGTTGACTCCGCACGCCCTGAGTGGTTAGCGCCTGAGTTTGGTGCACGTGATGACGGTTCCTACTATCTGACTGAGCAACAAGCGCAAGCGATTCTGGATTTGCGTCTGCATAAGCTGACTGGGCTCGAGCACGACAAGATCCTTGATGAATACAAATCGCTGCTGGAACAAATTGCTGAATTAATGCATATCTTGGCCAGCACCGAGCGTTTGATGGAAGTGATCCGCGAAGAGCTTGAGGCGATTCGTGATAGTTATGGCGATAAGCGCCTGACCGAGATCACTGCGGCAAGCGCTGACATTGATATCGAAGATCTGATCAACGAAGAAGATGTCATCGTGACATGGTCACACGAGGGATATGTGAAATATCAAGCCTTGAGTGACTATGAAGCGCAGCGTCGCGGTGGTAAAGGTAAATCAGCCACGCGCATGAAAGATGAAGATTTCATTGAGCGTCTGTTGGTCGCAAATACGCACGACACCATCTTGTGCTTCTCAACACGTGGGCGCATGTACTGGTTGAAAGTGTATCAACTGCCACATGCGTCGCGTAACGCACGCGGTAAACCGATCGTCAACTTGCTGCCATTGGAAGACGACGAGCGGATCACCACTATTCTGCCGGTTCGTGAATATGCAGAAGACAAATACGTCTTCATGGCCACTGCGCACGGCACTGTGAAGAAAACGCCGCTGACTGACTTTAGCCGTCCACGTAGCGCGGGCATTATCGCTGTGAACCTGCGTGAAGGTGATAGCCTTATCGGAGCACAGCTGACCGATGATAACAGCGAAGTCATGCTGTTCTCGCAATTCGGTAAAGTAGTGCGCTTTGTGGCGTCTAACGAGACAGTACGGGCAATGGGCCGTACCGCGGCAGGTGTCCGCGGGATTCAGCTCGCAGAGAAAGACCAAGTTGTTTCCCTGATTGTGCCGCAGTCGGATGGTGACATCCTGACGGTGACGGAGAACGGCTTTGGTAAACGCACGGCGCTGGAAGAATATCCAACGAAGAGCCGTGCGACCAAGGGTGTGGTCTCGATTAAAGTCTCTGAGCGGAATGGTGACGTTGTCGGTGCCATCCAGGTCTGCACCGGTGATGAACTGATGTTAATCACCAATGCCGGTACGCTGGTACGTACCCGCGCGGAAGAAGTTAGCCAAGTGGGCCGTAATACCCAAGGGGTACGACTGATCCGCGTCAGTGATGATGAAAAAGTGGTTGGTCTTCAGCGTATCGAAGAGCCGGATGAAGAGGAAATGGAAGCACTGGCTAACGAAGCGGCGGCAAATGCCAATGCAACCAGTGACGCACCAGCCTCTGAGACCAGCTCTGAGGACAATGATGACACACCGAGTGAGACGGATAGCGATCAAGACGCTTAAGTCCTCGTGTTGCAATCATAAAACAAGAAAAGGGTGCAGTGATCTGCGCCCTTTTTTACGCGCTATATTTCCAAAGCCCATGCAAACGTGTTAAATCAGTAGCTACGCCTTTTAACGATGTATCTTCGTCATAACGTGAGATACGTCTTGCAGATAAAAAACAGCAGGAGCCCCTCCACAACATGGACAAGGTATACAATTTTTCTGCCGGACCCGCGATGCTTCCCCGCGAGGTAATGCTAAAAGCACAAAAAGAATTCACCAATTGGAACGGTCTTGGCACCTCGGTGATGGAAATCTCTCATCGCAGTAAAGAGTTTTTAGCCATTGCTCGTCAATCAGAGCAAGATTTACGTGAACTACTGGTGATCCCAGACAATTATCACATTCTCTTTTGCCAAGGTGGTGCACGCGCTCAGTTTGCGGCGGTACCTATGAACTTACTGGGTAACAACACCATTGCTGACTATGTCGATGGCGGTTACTGGGCGACGAGTGCCGTCAAAGAGGCCAAGCGCTACTGCACTCCCAATGTGATCAATGTGACTCGTGAGCGTGATGGTAAACGCGCTATCTTGCCGGCAAACGAGTGGTTGTTAAGTGATGATGCCGCATATGTGCATTTTTGCCCCAATGAAACCATTGATGGGATTGAAATCACGGATCTGCCGGAAACCAACAAACCCATCGTGGCAGATATGTCATCGAACATTCTCTCTCGCCCGATAGATGTGTCCAAGTATGGCGTGATCTATGCGGGGGCGCAGAAGAATATCGGTCCGGCGGGGCTGACCTTGGTGATTGTGCGTGATGATTTATTACACCTTGCTAAAGATGTGTTGCCGAGTGTGTTGAACTACAAAGTCTTGGCCGAGAAAGAATCCATGTTCAATACACCACCCACCTTTGCTTGGTATCTGGCAGCAGAAGTCTTTAAATGGCTGAAAAAGAGAGGGGGCGTTGAGGCTATTTATGCGCACAATCAGCAGAAAGCGGCGCTGTTGTACGATTGCATCGATAACTCTTCTTTCTATCGCAATGATGTTCACCCAGATAATCGCTCACTGATGAATGTGCCCTTCCAACTCGCTAACAGTGAGCTGGACGACACCTTCCTCGCCGAAGCGATGGAGCATGGATTGCACGCGCTGAAAGGGCATCGAGATGTCGGAGGAATGCGCGCGTCAATCTATAATGCAATGTCCCTTGAAGGGGTTCAGGCATTAGTCGACTTCATGGTGAAGTTTGAGAAAAAATACGCCTAACGCGGTGTAAAACGGTTTGCGTCCCAGCCGCTTTTTGCGTCTGGGACGTTTTTGTTTCTACTTTGATAAAAATAATAATTGTGAGATGGCTTGTATTTTGGTTACTCTGGTTGCACAAAGCATCACGGAAATTAAACCAGAATGGAGCAACTGACACTTTCCCCGATCTCTCATATCGATGGTCACATTAACCTTCCCGGCTCAAAGAGTGTATCTAATCGCGCTTTACTGCTGGCCGCGCTAGCATCCGGTACGACGCGCTTAACCAACCTGCTCAACAGTGATGATGTGCGTCATATGCTCAATGCATTTACTGACTTAGGCGTGTCTTATCAGCTGTCTGACGATCGCACTGAGTGTGTTGTGGAAGGTTTGGGACACGCCTTTCATACCCAAGCGCCACTGGAACTGTTTTTAGGTAATGCCGGTACGGCCATGCGTCCATTAACGGCCGCGCTGTGTTTGGGTGAAGGCGAGATCACTCTAACCGGTGAGCCGCGCATGAAAGAGCGTCCCATTGGCCACCTTGTCGAGGCACTCAATGCCATAGGGGCAGAGGTTCGCTATTTAGAGAGCGAGGGCTACCCACCATTACATATTAAAGGCACGGGGCTCGCTGGCGGCGATGTCAGTATCGATGGCAGTATTTCTAGCCAATTCTTAACCGCCCTGTTGATGGCTGCGCCGTTAGCGCGTGAAGAAACACGGATCACCATTAAAGGCGACTTGGTATCTAAACCCTATATTGATATTACCTTGGCGATCATGGCTCAGTTTGGCGTCGAGGTACATAACGATAACTATCAGCGGTTTGTGGTTCCGGCGGGGCAACGTTATCAATCGCCAGGCCATCTGATGGTAGAAGGCGATGCGTCATCGGCCTCTTACTTCCTCGCGGCCGCGGCCATTAAAGGCGGTGCCGTGAAGGTCACCGGTATTGGTCGTCATAGTGTGCAAGGTGATATCCAATTTGCCGATGCGTTGGCGGCAATGGGCGCTGACATCGAGTGGGGCGATGATTACGTCATTGCACGCAAAGGCGAGCTTCATGGTGTGGACATGGACTTCAACCACATCCCTGACGCTGCCATGACCATTGGGGTAGCGGCGCTGTTTGCCAAAGGCCCCACGCGTATTCGTAACGTTTATAATTGGCGAGTAAAAGAAACCGACCGCTTACATGCGATGGCAACCGAGTTGAAAAAAGTGGGGGCGGTGGTCGAAGAGGGAGATGATTACCTTTACATTGAACCGCCTCAGCAGCTGACTCATGCGGCGATTGATACCTATGACGATCACCGGATGGCGATGTGCTTCTCGCTGGTGGCGTTGAGCGACACGCCAGTCACCATTAATGACCCGGGTTGTACTTCAAAAACGTTCCCAGACTACTTTGAAAAACTCGCCGCCATTAGCCGGTCTTGAATATCCCACCGCCATACGTACGGATAAACTGACGGTGGCGGTGATTTCCTCCTCGCTTTCTTCTATAATAAGCGCCGATTTATCGGCGTTGCTTCCCTTTATATGAGGGCGCTTGGATAGCGCAACGTCGACGCACTCAACCAAATGTGGAGAGATTTATGCCGACACAGGCGCCTGTTATTACAGTAGATGGCCCGAGTGGTGCTGGAAAAGGAACCTTATGTATGCGACTAGCAGAAAAACTGCAGTGGCATTTGTTAGATTCTGGCGCGATATACCGTGTATTGGCATTGGCTGCGATTCACCATGATGTGGACACCACCTCAGAAGATGCATTAGTGCCATTGGCTGCTAACCTAGATGTACAGTTCATCGCTGAAGGTGAGCTGGTAAAAGTGATTCTGGAAGGCGAAGACGTTTCCGCGACGCTACGTACCGAACAAGTCGGCAATCAGGCGTCAAAAGTTGCCGCGTTACCGCGTGTGCGTGAAGCATTGTTGCGTCGTCAACGCGCGTTTGCCGGCGAGCCGGGATTGATTGCTGATGGCCGTGATATGGGCACCGTGGTCTTTCCGCAGGCCGAAGTGAAAATATTCTTAGATGCCAGTGCACAAGAGCGTGCCCGCCGCCGTCAGCAGCAGTTGCAAGAAAAGGGGGTTAATGTTACCTTTGACCGCCTTTTAAGTGAAATTCAAGAGCGTGATGACCGTGACCGCAACCGAGCGGTGGCACCATTGCGCCCCGCGCCAGATGCATTGGTGCTGGATTCAACCTCATTGTCAATCGACGAGGTGATCGAGCAAGCGCTGGCGTTTATTGAAAGCAAATTATCGGCTGCATAAGCAGTCTATAACCGTTAGCTGCAAGGATGATGGCTAACATATTTAACAACCCCATGCGGTAGGATACCCGTGGACGTTTATCAAATTGAAGATTTAAATATAATGACTGAATCTTTTGCTCAACTCTTTGAAGAGTCTCTAAAAGAAATCGAAACTCGCCCAGGTTCTATTGTTAAGGGTACTGTTGTTGCTATCGAGAACGGTTTCGTTCTGGTTGACGCTGGCCTGAAATCTGAATCTGCTATCCCAGCTGACCAATTCAAGAACGCTGCTGGCGAACTTGAAATCGAAGTTGGCGGTCAAGTAGACGTAGCCCTGGACGCAGTGGAAGACGGTTTCGGTGAAACTCAGCTTTCTCGTGAGAAAGCTAAGCGTCACGAAGCTTGGATCCAGCTAGAGAAAGCGTACGAAGAAGCTGAAACCGTGATGGGTATCATCAACGGTAAAGTGAAAGGTGGTTTCACCGTAGAACTGAACGGCATCCGTGCGTTCCTACCGGGTTCACTGGTTGACGTTCGTCCAGTACGTGACACTTCTCACCTGGAAGGCAAAGAGCTCGAGTTCAAAGTAATCAAGCTTGACCAGAAGCGCAACAACGTTGTTGTTTCTCGTCGTGCGGTTATCGAGTCAGAAAACAGCGTTGAGCGTGACGAGCTGCTAGCTTCTCTGCAAGAAGGCATGGAAGTTAAAGGTATCGTTAAGAACCTGACTGACTACGGTGCGTTCGTTGATCTGGGCGGCGTTGACGGCCTGCTTCACATCACTGACATGGCGTGGAAGCGCGTTAAGCACCCATCAGAAATCGTTAATGTTGGTGACGAAATCAACGTTAAAGTTCTGAAGTTTGACCGTGAGCGTACTCGCGTATCACTAGGCCTGAAACAACTGGGTGAAGATCCATGGGTAGCAATCGCTAACCGTTACCCAGAAGGTCACAAGCTGACTGGTCGCGTAACCAACCTAACTGACTACGGCTGCTTCGTTGAAATCGAAGAAGGCGTTGAAGGTCTGGTACACGTGTCTGAAATGGACTGGACCAACAAAAACATCCACCCATCTAAAGTGGTTAACGTGGGTGACGAAGTTGAAGTTATGGTTCTGGACATCGACGAAGAGCGTCGTCGCATCAGCCTAGGTCTGAAACAGTGTAAAGCCAACCCATGGCAGCAATTCGCTGAAACTCAGAACAAAGGCGATCGTGTAACTGGTAAGATCAAGTCAATCACTGACTTCGGTATCTTCATCGGTCTAGACGGCGGCATCGACGGTCTGGTTCACCTGTCTGACATCTCTTGGAACGTGGCTGGCGAAGAAGCCGTTCGCGAATACAAGAAAGGTGACGAGATCTCTGCAGTAGTTCTTCAGGTTGATGCTGAGCGTGAGCGTATCTCACTGGGCATCAAGCAAATGGAAGAAGACCCATTCAACAACTATCTGGCAGCCAACAAAAAAGGTGCTATCGTTAACGGTACAGTGACTGCTGTTGACGCGAAAGGCGCAACTGTTGAGCTAGCAGAAGGTGTTGAAGGTTACCTGCGCGCTTCTGAAGCGGCTCGTGATCGTGTTGAAGACGCGACTCAAGTACTTGCTGTTGGTGACAGTGTTGAAGCGAAGTTCACCGGTGTTGACCGTAAGAACCGCGTTCTGAACCTGTCTGTACGTCTGAAAGACGAAGCTGACGAGCAAGAAGCAATGGCTAGCCTGAACAAAGCCGAAGAAGGCGCGTTCGGTAACGCTATGGCTGACGCGTTCAAAGCAGCGAAGAGCGAATAATGCACAATAAGAGGGGGAAATTTTCCCTCTCTGCATTTATACTGTTGAGAAACATACTAAAGCGGGGTGTTTATGACCAAATCTGAGTTGATTGAAAGGCTCTGTAGTCAGCAAACCCATCTATCTGCAAAGCAGGTAGAGGATGCCATCAAGGAAATCCTTGAGCACATGGCGACCACACTCGAGAGCGGTGACCGCATCGAGATCCGTGGTTTTGGTAGTTTCTCACTGCATTATCGTGCGCCTCGTGTGGGGCGTAATCCTAAAACGGGCGAAAAAGTGGAATTGGACGGTAAGTACGTTCCGCATTTTAAACCGGGTAAGGAACTTCGCGATCGCGTTAACATTTACAGTTAAGCGATGTGCGCTGAAAAAAACGGCATGCTGTAGGTGTGCCGTTTTTTTATGTCTATCGATCATAGCTTGCGTGATGAATTTCCTGCATAATCATACCTCCTGTGTAAGATCTAGTACCAGTCATCACAAGGCCAGGCGCCGGATATTACGCCTTGATACAAGCACACCTTTAATGCGGTGCGCAGCTTGGCTTAACTCACAGGAACTATCACAGTGACAGATGCCTCGCATCTGGCAGGTTTATCATGATTGATGGGGCGCTAGGCCTTTCGCAATGAGGGAATACTTGTGAAAATACTCGGCATTCTGTTTCTGGTGTTATGCTTTTTGATCACCTTGGCGCTGGGAGCGCAAAACCAAGAAGTGATTAACTTTAACTATCTTATCGCGCAAGGTGAATTTAAGCTGTCAGTCATCTTGGGCATTGTCTTTGTCATTGGCTTTGGCATAGGCTGGCTGGTATGTGGAGCGCTATACCTCAAAGCACGCTTAACGGCGCGAGGATTGCGTAAGCAGGTAGAGAAACAACGCAAAGAACTTGATAAATTGCGTACGGACCCGCTTAAGGAACATTAATTCATGCTAGAGCTGTTGTTTCTGTTATTGCCAATAGCGGCCGGTTACGGCTGGTATATGGGTAACAGGAATGCTCGTCATCGACGGCAAGAACAGTCACATCATCTGTCTCGCCAGTATGTCACGGGACTCAATCTACTGCTGTCTGAGCAGTCGGATAAAGCGGTCGATCTCTTTATTGAACTGCTCCAAGTCGATAATGAAACGATTGATACTCACCTCGCCTTGGGTAACCTGTTTCGCTCTCGCGGCGAAGTCGACAGAGCGATCCGCATTCACCAAAACCTCATTGCTCGTCCTAACCTGACCCTCGACCAACGTAATCTCGCCATGCAACAGTTGGCGAAAGACTACATGGTGGCGGGCTTTTTCGACCGCGCAGAGAAAATCTTTGTCAAATTGGTGGACGAGCCTGACTACAAAGAGTTTGCGCTGCAACAGCTTTTGGCGATTTTCCAGCAAACACGTGAGTGGGAACAAGCGATAGACACCGCGGCCAAACTGGTTAAATTGGGCAAGAGCAAACTGCGCAAAGACATTGCTCATTTTCACTGTGAGTTAGCGATGCAGCAGATGGGTGATGGGAATGAGCACAAAGCACGGCAACTGCTACGTCGCGCCCTGTCTTACGACAAAGGCTGTGTCAGAGCGAGCCTGATGTTAGCCAAACTTGATATTCAGCACGAGGACTATAAAGGGGCGATTAAGCAGCTGGAAAACATTCTCGAGCAAGATGCCGATTTTGTCAGTGAGGCTTTACCGCTTCTCGCGCAAAGCTATCGCGCTTTGGGACGTGAAATGCAGCTCGTCCGTTTCTTGAAAGAATGCATTGAGAAAAAAGCCGGCGTCAGTGCTGAACTGATGCTCTCAGAGGTGATCGGCGCCAATGAGAACCTCGCGATGGCACAAAGCTTCCTGACCCGCCAACTAACCCGTAACCCGACCATGCGTGGTTTCCACAAGCTGATGGAATACCATGTGGAACAGGCGGAAGAGGGGCGCGCGAAAGCCAGCCTCAATACCCTTAAAGACCTTGTTGCAGAACAGATTAAAGTTAAGCCGCATTACCGTTGTCGTAAGTGTGGCTTTTCCACCCATGCGCTTTATTGGCAATGCCCCTCGTGTAAAAACTGGGGAGCGATTAAGCCAATTCGGGGCTTGGATGGGGAATAATGGCGATGCAGTGGCATCGCCGTTTTTTTATCTTGCTGTCACCGCGAATGGCGGCGACAGCTGGGGAGCACGCGGAGTGCGAGAATAACAACCTTGTGAAGGAATCAGGAGCAATAATGCAAGACCCGAAAGTCATCGTCGCCTTAGATTATGCAGACATGAATCAAGCATTGGCCTTTGTGGATAAAATTGAGCCGGGCTCGTGTCGTTTAAAAGTGGGCAAAGAAATGTTCACCTTATTTGGGCCTGCATTGGTTAAACAATTACACGCATACGGTCATGATGTCTTTCTTGACCTGAAGTTTCACGATATTCCGAACACGTGTGCGAAAGCGGTTGCGGCCGCGGCAGAGCTAGGGGTATGGATGGTGAACGTTCATGCCTCAGGCGGCGAGCGGATGATGAGTGCAGCACGTGAGGCGCTTGAGCCATATGGCGGCAACCGTCCATTGCTTATCGGCGTTACCGTATTGACCAGCATGACGGACGCGGATTTGCGCCAAAGTGGGGTACAACGCTCACCACAAGCTCAGGTACAGCACCTTGCCAAGCTGACGCAACAGTCGGGATTGGATGGTGTGGTGTGTTCAGCGCAAGAAGCTAGTTTGCTGAAAGCCCAGTGTGGCGATGCCTTTAAGTTGGTGACGCCCGGGATCCGACCGGTGGGGAGTGCGGCTGGTGATCAGCGCCGAATTATGACCCCAGAACAAGCTGTTGCCGCGGGTTCCGACTACTTAGTGATTGGGCGTCCGATTACACAAGCCGATGACCCGGCGGCCGTCCTTGCACAAATCAATCAAAGTTTAGCGTAACATCAGGCGCAAAACTGCTTGAGATAATAAAGGCCACATGTGTGGCCTTTATGTTGACTGGCTCTGCGATAAAGCTAGGTACGCGTCGACGCAGATTTACGCGAGCGTCTATCGAGGATGGGCGCAGTAAAGTGACTATCGATCAGACGCTGGGTCAATGTATGCTGAGGATTGGCGAATAAGGACTCTGTGCTGCCTGACTCGACCACTTCCCCTTTTTGCATCACCATCACCTTATCGGTGACATGCTTAATTACGCCCATGTGTTGAGACACGTAAACATACGACAGTCCCATCTCTTCTTGGAGCTCGAGCAGCAAGTTGATGATCTGTGAGCGCATTGACATATCCAACCCGTTCAAGGCTTCATCGGCTACAATCACACTCGGTTGCAAGATTAACGCACGTGCCAGTGACACCCGCTGCTTTTGCCCCGTGGCGAGCATTTGCGGGTAAAAGTAGGCATGCTCGGGTAACAAACCCACTCGCAGAAGGGTGTCTTTAACGCGCTTGCCTCGCTCTTGCGGCGTCATATTGGTATTTCGTTTCAGCGGTCCTTCAAGAATTTGCCCAATTTGGTTTCTTGGATTGAGCGAGGTATTGGGGTCTTGAAAGATCATGCGAATGAGCTTGCAGCGGGTTTGGTAATCTTTGAACGTCAGCTCTTCACCATTGACCCGAATCTGCCCCGATGTTGGTTCGATCACGCCTGCAATCATACGTGCTAGGGTCGATTTTCCCGAGCCATTTTCCCCCACAAAAGCGATGGTTTCGCCGACTTCTAACTGGAAAGAAACGGGCTTCACCGCATGGGTGACGCGTTTTCTTAGCCAGCCAGTGCGGTGGTAATAATCTTTGCTTAACCCGTCGACTTCAAGAAGAGCGGTCATTTTTATTCTCCATATTTAATGGGAAGTGGCAGGCAAACTTATGGTTTTTGATTTTCTGTGTATGCGGCACTTCAACACATTTACGTTGCGCGTAAGGGCACCGAGGGCCCAAGCGACAACCAATCGGTAAGTGCTGCAACGGAGGAATCGAGCCCGGTAATGTTTCCAATTTACTTTTATGGGGAATATCTTGACTAAAATCAGGCATCGCACGCAGCAAAGCATCCGTGTAGGGATGATGCGGCGTGGTAAGTATTTGCTCACGGTTACCTGATTCAACCGATTGGCCGCAATACATCACGGTAATACGATCCGCCCACTGTGTTACTAAGGTTAAGTCGTGACTGATCAGCAAAATGGTGGTGTTAGAAAGCTGATTGGTGCGACTGAGTAACCGGAAAATCTGCGATTGAGTGATAGGATCGAGGTCGTTAGTTGGCTCATCAGCGATCAACAGGCGAGGGCGGTTGGCAATCGCCATCGCAATCATCACTTTCTGGCATTCCCCATCGGTGAGTTCATACGGATAGCTGTCCATCACCCGTTTATGATCTTTGATGCCCACTTTGTGCAATAAGGCAATCGAGTGCTGTTTGCGCCAGTTTAAACGTTGCCACCAGCTACCTGAAAACGAGGCAGGCGGAATGGCCTCTTCCAGCTGATGCCCGACGACCTCAGAGGGGTCTAAACAGGTCGAGGGCTCTTGAAAGATCATCGCAATGTCTTTACCGACTACATGACGACGTTCTCGTGCTGGAAGCTCAAGTAAATCGATATTACCTAATCGTAACCGGTCGGCGCTCACATGCCAGCTATCTTTGGTAACCCCACAAATGGCTTTGGCGACCAAGCTTTTTCCTGAGCCAGATTCACCCACTAAGCCGCGGATCTCGCCGTCATTGATGGTTAGGCTCATACGGTCAACCGCTTTCACCATCCCTTGCGGCGTGTCGATTTCAATGGTCAGGTGACGAATATCTAATAACGGCATTATTCTGTTCCTGCGTTGATAGCTTGGCTGACCCCTTCACCAACAAGGTTAACAACCAAAACGCTAAACGCAATGGCCATTCCCGGGAGTGTGACTGTCCAAGGCGCGGTAAAAATGAGTTCGACTGAATCGCCCAGCATCGCACCCCATTCCGGTGCGGGTGGCTGGGCGCCGAGGCCCAAAAAGCCCAATGCTGCAATATCAAGAATGGCGACGGAAATCGCTCGGGTCATTTCAGTGCTCAGCACCACCGCCATATTCGGGAAAATGGAGTGATAGAGCAGATAAAAATCGTTGGCACCATCAAGGCGCGCGGCAATGATGTAGTCTTTCTCTATCTCATTGTGTACGGCGGTATACACCGCACGAATAATACGAGGGATCAAAGAGAGCCAGACTGCAAGTAGCACCTGCATTTCTCCCACCCCTAAAAAGGCGACCACAATGATGGCAAGCAACAGCGAAGGAATCGAGAGGATGCTGTCGAGAATATGGTTCAAAAAGCTCGACTTTAGCCCCTTCGTCATGCCGGCTAGCACCCCAATGCCCACACCGACAATGCCCGCGCCAATTGCCACCATCAGTGCATAGCCAAAGGTTAAGCGTGAGCCGGCAATCAGGCGAGAAAGCATATCGCGGGTTAGATCGTCTGTGCCCAAGAAGTATTCGATTTGACCCGATTGCACCCAAGACGGCGCCATCAACAGATGACCGGTTTGATGCTGTGGGCTCCAAGGCGCTAATAAAGGAGCGAATATCGTCACCAAGATCAAGCCGACCAGGCACCAAAAACCAATCACGGCCAGCTTGTTACGACGAAATGCCGCCCACGATCGCTCGAGCTGGGTGGGAATATGCTGCTCGACATAGACATTATTTGAGGGCATACCATTCCTTCCTTACCAGAGGGTTCATAAACGCACCCACAACATCTGAAATGATATTTATCAGTAACACAAAGCCACCAATCACGAGGACACCGGCTTGAACAGACGCGTAGTCTTTTGCGATCAGGGCATCTAATAGCCAACGACCAATGCCCGGCCAGTTAAATACCGACTCCACAATGATCACGAAGGTGACCATGGTTGATACCAATAAACCAAAATTAGGAATAATGGGTGGAATGGCGTTTTTCATGCCATGACGCAACACGATCTCGGTTTTAGACAGGCCCTTAGTCGCGGCGGCTTTGATGTAATTTTGGCTCATCACATGTGCCATGGAGTTGCGCACCATTTTGATGATTTCCGTGGTGGGCACCACCGCTAGCGTCAGCGTGGGCAAGGCGAGATGGCGCATGATGTCAGTGGCGACTTTGCCCTGAAGCGGTAAATCCGACAGCCATAAATCCACCAACGCAAAACCGGTAATATGAGGGATCTCATACAACAGGTTATAGCGCCCAGAAACAGGAAACCACTGTAAGTCGAGCGAAAACAGCATGATAAACAAAATAGCCAGCCAGAAGGTGGGAATTGAGAAAACCACCACCGCGAGCGATGAGATCAGCTTATCTGTTGGCCCTTGACTGCGCAGGCCCGCTAAGGTGCCGAGCGGCACGCCAACCACAAAGCTTATCACCAATGCGGCAAAGCATAGCTCCAAAGTAGCTGGGGCGACATGCGCGAGGGTGACCATTACCGGCTCGCCGTTAGCGGCCATGCCTAAATGTCCCTCCACTAATTGGCGTAGGTAATATAACCAGCCAACCCAGTAATCAAAGCCATGCCACACTGAGTCAGGCGCCAACAGCATAATGTTGTAGCCAACCAAGGTGAGGATCACCAAGGTGATTAGGAACAGGTTGAGGCGTCGTAAGGTATAAATCAGCATTAGCGCCCCCGAGATACGTCAGCAAAGCTGTCGGTGCCAAACGGCGTCATGGTTAAGCCTTTTAGGCTCGCGTCACGCACTTGATGTTGAATGCCATGCGCCAAAGGCACGACGGGCATACGACGATTTAAAATGGTTTGTGCTTCGATATACAAGGCTTTGCGCGCCTCGGTATCTTCCGTCGCAATCGCTTCATTGAGTTTTTGATCAAAGTAGCGGTTGCACCAGTTTGACATATTCCAGCCAGTAAACTTTGCATTGCATGTCAGTAGTGGACGTAAAAAGGTGTCCGGATCGCCATTGTCTGCCACCCAGCCGGTCAGCACCATGTCATGCGCATCATCGCCTTCGCGAATAGCCACACGGTTGACTGTTTTCTCCGGAATAATATTGACGCGAATACCAATCGCCCCTAAATCGGCTTGAATCAGCTCCGCCGTTTTTCGCGGGCTCGGGTTAAAAGCGGTGGGTTTCATTGGCACGGTCAAATCAACGCTAAAACCTTGGCGATAGCCCGCTTTAGCAAGGAGTGCGGCGGCCAATTTCGGGTTGTATTCGGTTTGACTGTTGGGATCGTAAGCCCACGACATGGGCGGCAGCAAACTGGTAGCCGGAGCGCCAGTGCCGTAATACACCGAGCTGAGTAGGGCATTGCGATCAATGGCAAGGTTAATCGCTTGACGCACTTCCACTTCAGACAAGGCTGGATGGCGCGTATTCAAGGAGATAAAGGCGACGTTCATGCCGGTTTGAGATGACAAATGAAAACGCTTGTCATCGACGACCACAGGCAATTGACTAGCAACCGGCGAGGCGAGCACATCGCACTCACCAGTCAGCATTTTTGCTAAGGTGCCTGTGCCACGCGTTGAGACGTCAAATACCACTTGCTCCATGGGTGCTGGGCCCTGCCAATACTGCCAATGGCGACGCAAGCGAATAAACTCGCGTGGTTGAAACTCTGCCAGTGCAAATGGGCCAGTACCGACCGGATAGGTATCTAGCTTTTCTGGGGTGCCAGCAGTAAGAAGTTGATCCGCATACTCTTTCGAGAGGATCACCGAAAAGTTGGTTGCCAAAGTGGATAAAAAAGACACATCAGGGCGTGAGAGCGTAAATTGAACTTGATAAGTATCCAAGGCTTTTACGTCTGTTAATAACCCCGAGAAGTCCATGCTATCAAACCAAGGGTACTGGCCACCGGAGACAGGATGGTAAGGATGATTGTTGTCGATGAGACGGCGAAATGAAAAGACCACATCATCAGCGTTGAGGTAGCGTGACGGCGTAAACTGCACACTGCGATGAAACGCAACGCCCCGTCGCAGAGAGAACGTGTAGGTTTTACCGTCCTCGCTGACTTCCCAGCTTTTCGCCAACATGGGTTCGGGCTGATACGTCTTAGGGTTTAGACGCAAAAGGCGATCGTAAAGCTGGCTCGATAAGGTATCGGCCGTGAGGCCGCCGTCGGTCAATTGAGGGTTAAACGTGGTGGGCTGGCCCGGGCCACAAAAAACAAAGCCACGATTGTCGGCCGCACGTTGGTCCGTGGAGGCATCACAGCCTGCGAGGATCAAGCCGCTGACCCCAAGGATCAAAAATTGGATGAAAACGCGCATAAACCAAGTGAAATCAGCTATCAAAGTAAACCCCGTAATCTACCACCGAAACGGCCTTACCACCAAGCAAAGTAAGGGCAATGTCGCGTATCATTTTCCCAGTGATGTACGTATTGGCTTACATCATTGTTCGTTGTTGCCCACATTGTGTTTCCGTAACAGCCCCCTGAGTTGATGGTAGCTGAGGCCGAGTAACTGCGCGGCGTTTCTTTGATGATATTTGGCCTGTGTCATCGCCGCCATCAGCATGGCCTTTTCCATCTCGGTTTGCCACTCCCGCAAATCTACCGGTAACGCAGGGAGCGTCCCGCCTTGATTGTCGGCCGCCGAATTGGTCTGAAGTGGTGATGTTATCTCGGCTTGCCAAGGTGGCGTGAACGGGTCCAGACACAGTGATTCAACCGGCGTATCGGGATCATTGTGGCGATATAAGGCGCGCTCTACACTGTTTTTAAGCTCGCGTACATTACCAGGCCAAGGGTGGGCAAGTAGTTGCGCTTGGGCTTGGGCAGAAAAACCGGCGAAGTAGCTATAGCCTAACTCAACCGCCATTTTTAGAGCAAAATGCTCGGCGAGTAATAAGATATCTTGTCGCCGCTCACGCAGTGGCGGCAAATGGACCACATCAAATGCGAGGCGGTCTAACAGATCAGGCCGGAAGTCCCCACGGGTAGCCATCGCGGGAAGATCTTCATTGGTGGCACAAATCAAGCGCACGTCCGCCTGCTTGGGCTGAGATCCTCCCACACGCTCATATTCGCCATACTCAATCACGCGAAGGAGCTTTTCTTGCACGCCCAAGGGGGCGGTGCCGACTTCATCTAAAAATAAGGTGCCACCTTCGGCCCGCTCAAAGCGACCCGCATGACGCCCTTTGGCGCTAGTGAAGGCTCCCGCTTCGTGACCAAACAGCTCAGAATCGATCAGGCCTTCACTTAATGCGGCGCAATTTAAACTGACGAGGGGCTGAGACCAGCGGTGTGATAAGTAGTGCAAGCGTTGAGCAATCAGCTCCTTGCCAGTCCCGCGTTCGCCAAGGATCAGCACGGGACGATTTAATGGCGCGAGCCGCGAGACGTGGTCCAACACGGCTAAAAAGCGATCGGATTCTCCGATTAAATTGTCTTGTTCACGCATGGCGATTTTTACCAAATAGTGGTTTTGTTCATCATGGCGCGTTTGATGGCAGGATGCAATAAATTTTAAGTATCTGAAATATAAGGATTAAAAAGTTGGCACGTTAGTTGATTATACATTGGCTAGCAAACTATGGCTGAGCGATGGCGCTCAGACGAATCAGGCACAATGAGCATGTAATCTACTGCTTTGGTGCATCATTAAGGAGTCTATGATGGGTATTTTTTCTCGTTTCGCCGACATCGTAAATGCTAACGTCAATTCGCTGTTAGATAAGGCAGAGGATCCACAAAAAATGATCCGTCTTATTATTCAAGAGATGGAAGACACGCTGGTCGAAGTACGCACATCGTCCGCGAAAGCGCTGGCGGATAAAAAAGAAGTGGCGCGTAAGATTGAAAACGTCAATCGCCAGCTCCAAGAATGGCAAGATAAAGCCTCCTTGGCGCTGCAAAAAGATCGGGAAGATTTGGCGCGCGCGGCATTAATCGAAAAACAAAAAGCGCATGATATCAAAGTCGCGCTGGAAGAAGAGTTAAGCTTAATCGAAGAAAGTGTCGATAAGCTGAGTGGTGAAATTGCTGCCCTTGAGACCAAACTGACGGATACCCGCGCGCGTCAGCAGTCACTGGCTATTCGACGTGAAACCGCTGGAAATCGTCGTGACGTGCGTCGCCACTTAGGAAGCGGCCGTGCTGATGAGGCAATGGCAAAATTTGAACAATATGAGCGTCGTATTGACGAACTAGAAGCGGAAGCAGACAGCTATCAAATGGGCAAAGGTAAGCGACTTGAAGATGAGTTTGCCGATCTGCAAGCTCAAGATGAAATTGAAAAAGAGTTGGCTGCATTAAAAGCCAAAATGAACGATAAGCAATAACAACCACGATAGGAGCGAACATGTCATCATTCTTTT
Organism: Salinivibrio sp. PR5; assembly: GCF_001996085.1. Classification (NCBI taxonomy): domain Bacteria; kingdom Pseudomonadati; phylum Pseudomonadota; class Gammaproteobacteria; order Vibrionales; family Vibrionaceae; genus Salinivibrio; species Salinivibrio sp. PR5. The sequence continues at coordinate 17,998 of NZ_MUFK01000015.1, read as the reverse complement.
TAGGCATACCACTGGCGATTTTCTTGCTATTCGTCGCCCCGTTGTGGCTGATGCTGCACTATCGTAGTAAGCGTCAAATTGGGCAAGGCTTGAGTGGGCAAGATTATGAAACGCTGCAATCACTCGCGCAGCGCGCTGAAAAGCTGCAGACCCGTGTCGATAACCTCGAGCGTTTGCTTGATGCTGAAGCACCCCAATGGAGGCAACGCGCATGAGTCAAACCCTGTATCGTGACCCGGAAAATGGACGCATTGGCGGTGTGTGCGCTGGCATTGCCAATTACTTTGGCATGGAAACTTGGCTAGTACGTATCTTGACGGTTTCTGCGTTTCTGATTGGTTTTGGCTTTTTTGTGATTGTCGCGTATATCGCTGCGATGTTGATCCTCGATAAAAAGCCGATCCAGCCTGATGCACAACCCGATGCGACACCGCAGCCTGAACACCAGGTGAAACAAAAGGCGTGGCAATCGGGAAAGCCGGCGAGCCAACTGATTGCGGATCTCGATCGCGAGTTTAACGCGATGGAAGCAAAAGTTGGCCAGATGGAAGCTTATGTCACCTCCTCGGCATTCAATGTCGACCAAGCCTTTAAAAAGCTGTAAAGCGTTTATGGCCTAACAGCTACACAGAACCTATTCACGCTGTCCCATCGAATTTCTCTCGGGGCAGCGTGGTCATGAAGGAGTCAATCTAACCGATGCCATCAGTGAAAAGGCGCGTAAAGCAGTGGGTGAGCCGCGGGGCTGACCGTCATGTGCGTCTCGCCGTAACCGGTTTATCTCGCGCGGGTAAAACCGCGTTTATTACCTCACTCATTAATCAGCTGACGCATTTAGGCACCCAGCCAAATTTGCCGTTACTGCAACTGGTGCAGCAAGGGCGCGCGCTGGGCGCACGTCGTGAGCCACACCCTCACATGCATCTTCCCGCGTTTGATTATGAAAACGCCATGCATGCCCTGCAAATGACACCGCCGACGTGGCCCTCGCCAACACGAGATGTCAGTGAAGTGAGAGTGGCCGTGCGCTATCGCCCTCAATCTGCCGCCATGCGCGCGTTGAATGATATGGCAACCTTGTATGTCGATATTGTCGATTATCCGGGCGAATGGTTGTTGGACTTACCCTTGCTGAGCCAAAGTTACCCCCAATGGTCGCAAAAGCAGACCAGCATGTTGACGGGGAAACGCGCGGAACTTGCCAAGGTGTGGCAAGCGAAAGCGGCTCAATTGGACCCGCTTGCGCCGGCAGATGAAAAACAATTGGCAGAGGTCGCAGCAAGCTTTACTGAGTTTTTGCATGCTTGCAAAGCGCATGGTGGCTTACATTGGGTTCAGCCGGGACGGTTCGTGTTACCCGGTGAATTAGCCGGCGCGCCGGTCGTGCAGTTCTTCCCTTGGATGGGTGCATTAACTGACGAGATCAAAGCCAAAGCGGACAAGCACACCAACTATGGCTTACTCAAGGCACGTTATGACTATTATTGTGAGCACGTGGTCGCTCAGTTCTACCGCGAGCATTTCGCTAAGATCGATCGCCAAGTGATCTTGGTCGATACGTTGCAGCCGCTCAATGTTGGGCCGGATGCCTTTCACGATATGCGTTTGGCGGTTGAGCAATTAATGCAGAGCTTTAAATATGGTAAATCTGGATTGCTCAAACGGCTGTTCTCCCCGCGGATCGATAAAGTCTTGTTTGCGGCAACCAAAGCCGATCACGTTACGCCCGAACAACATCCGAATATGGTCAGCTTACTGCAACAAATTGTCCACCAAGCATGGCAACAAGCGGCTTTCGAAGGCATAGAGATGCGCTGCCAAAGTGTCGCATCCGTGGCGGCAACGACGCCCGGTTTCGTTGATGTCAAAGGCACCCAACACGCTGCACTGAAAGGCGAATTGGACGACGGCTCGGGGGTGACACTGTATCCGGGCGATGTGCCAAGCCAGCTTCCCGATGCGGATTTTTGGCAACATCAAGGCTTTGATTTTCCGTCATTTAGGCCGCCTCACGTGCCATTAGATGCGCCGTTGCCACACATCCGCATGGACAAAGCGCTCGACTATTTGCTCGGCGATAAATTTCGATAAGAGAGGATGAGATGACGCAATATAAACCCAAGCAGACGTTTACTCATCATGGCGATAATGATGGGGCGAGTGCCTTTCATGATGTGAAACACCGTGCTGAATTTGATGCACAGGCTGACTTTTTGCCTGAAGCCACGTCGACACTCGAATCGGATCTGGAAACGACGCTGACTCCTACGCGTAGGCGTCGCCGTGTGTGGCCTTTTTTGGTGTTACTCGGCGTACTCTTGGCGGTTGTGCAATCCGGTGTAAGTGTATACCAATCGTGGCAGTCACAAGATTGGCTGAGCTTAGCGTGGCAAAGCTTATTGGTGGCGCTGGCCGCGACTGGGCTTGCGGTGCTGGGCCGTGAGTGGCGAGCCATGCGTAAGTTAGTGCAGCGCGAACAAACCCGCCAATATGCCGAGCAATTACTGGCTTCTGAGTCGGTTGGGCAGGGAGAGGCCTTTTGTCGGACGCTGGCTGAGCGCACACAGCAAACCCATACTGCAGGGTTTGCCCACTGGCAAAGCCAAATCTCGGCCACGCATAACGACGGTGAAGTGTTGGCCCTGTATGAGCAAAATGTGTTAACCGACCAAGATAAAGCCGCGCGGTTATTAGTGACCAAATACGCGCAAGAAGCGGCACTTATGGTGGCGGTCAGCCCACTTGCGATTGCCGATATGTTGCTGGTGGCCTGGCGCAACTTGCACCTAATGACTCGGATTGCGCAGATTTACGGTATTCAATTGGGTGTCAAAGCACGCTTCACCTTGCTAAAAATGGTGCTAACTAATATGGCCTTGGCAGGCGCCAGTGAGGCGATGACCGATGTGGGATTTGATGTCCTGTCGGTGAATATGGCCGGTCGCGTGTCAGGACGCGTAGCGCAAGGGTTGGGAATTGGGCTGCTGACGGCACGTTTGGGTCTTAAAACCATGACCTTGATGCGTCCGCTGCCTTGGCATGGCCAGCCCGCTCCGAGTTTGTCACAACTTCGTCGCGAGTTAGTTAAACGGCTTTTGGGCAAAGCTGAACGCTCAGCGTCGTAATGGGTCGCCCTTGGCCGCGAACTCGTCGCGACGCCAAGGGCGCGACAGACTCTCAGATCTGTTAGGTAATTCAACCCTATAATCAAAAATTTACCCAAACGGACAGTGTGCTACAAACGTGATATCAGGTGGCAAAAATCGCATCAGGGCTTGACTGTTTCCGCCAACCCGCTCAAACTCCGCTTCAGTGTCAACTTATCCTGACAGCTAATTCGGCTCCGACAGATAAACTGTTTGACCTCTTACCTAACTGACTGATGAGTGCCGTTTTTTTAACCCACTCATCCAACGATGTGACGAGCCGGTATTGGGTATCACTGTCAAGTTACAGGAATCCATTATGAGACTGAAAGTCTGTTGTGAAGACAGAATCGGGCTAACGCGCGAACTACTCGATATCTTGGTACGACGTGAAATCGACCTGCGTGGTATCGAGATCGACCAAGTCGGCATTATCTACCTCAATTGCCCTGAAATTGAATTCGAAGCCTTTAGCCAACTGATGTCTGAAATCCGTTTGATTTCAGGCGTGACCGATGTGCGTAAAATCCAGTTTCTGCCTGCCGAACGCGAGCACCGTGAACTGCGCGCTCTGCTCGAAAGTCTGACTGATCCTGTGTTCTCGATTAACCTCGATGGTTATATCGATATGGCCAATAAAGCGGCACTGGATTTGATTAGCTCAAGCGAGCATCAATTAGTGGGCGAGCACGCCAACAGTGTGTTCCCTGATTTTCAATTTTCTCACTGGTTAGAAAAAGAAGAAGCAAGCCAAAGTTGCCGCATGGTTGTGATGGCCGGGCTCGACTTTCTGATGGAAGTGATGCCGGTTCACATTAACGATGAGAGTGACCAGCCCGTGCTGGTCAGCGCCGTTGTCCAGCTCAAGCAAGTGGCAATGAACAATACGCCACAAACCGTGTTTCGTACCCCTAGCGACCACGGTTTTGAGCATTTGGTAGGCCAATCTAACAAGTTTAAACAGCTGATTAGTCAAGCGAAAAAGCTTGCCATGCTCGACGCGCCATTATTAATCCAAGGTGAAACGGGTACCGGCAAGGAGATGATCGCTCGGGCTTGTCATCGCCATTCGCTGCGTGCGGATAAGCCGTTCTTATTGGTCAACTGTGTGTCTATGCCAGATAACGCCGCCGAAACTGAATTATTTGGTATGGCGGCGGCGGAAAACGGCGGCACAGCCAAAAAAGGGATCCTTGAGCAAGCCGATGGCGGGACGGTTTTCTTGTATGAAGTCGGCGAAATGAGCCGTCATCTACAAGTAAAACTATTGCGTTTTATGCAAGATGGCACCTTCCGTCGCGTTGGCGAAGAGCGTGAAATGCACGTTGATGTGCGCGTGATTTGCTCGACACAAAAGAATCTGCCTGAACTGGTCGCGGCGCAGCAATTCCGTGAAGACTTGTTCTATAGGCTTAATGTCTTGTCGTTGACTGTGCCTCCTTTGCGCGAGCGTACCGCGGACGTCATGCCTTTGGCTGAACTATTTATCAAACAGTTCGCCGCCGATTTAGGCCAATCTAAGCCACGGATTGATAGCGCGCTGGCTGATTACCTGACCCATTATGCGTGGCCGGGTAATATTCGTCAGCTCCGCAATATTTTGCTTCATGCCATGACCCAAATTGACGCAGAAGTGATGACGATCGACGACGTTCAGCTGCCAGAGATCGAAAATACCCAATTCATCAGTGAAGAGTCATTGGATGGCTCGCTGGATGAGATCATGAAGCGATATGAATCGGGGATCTTAAATAATCTTTATCGGAGTTATCCGTCGACCCGAAAACTTGCCAAGCGCTTGGACGTGTCGCATACCGCGATTGCGAATAAGCTGCGTGATTACGGGATTGGCAAAAAGTAGTTAGCCCGACGCGCACTAAGCGGGCCCCTCTAGGGGCTCGCCTTGCTCAAGAGCTAACAAGGCATGCTTGAGCTCAGCGCCATAACGGTAATCACCCACTTGGTGGTGCTCGTTAAGGACACGATGGCAAGGAATGATGATGGGAATCGGATTCATGTTGCAGGCCATCGATACAGCACTGAGCATATGTGGCTCGCCCAGTGCAGCGGCCAATTCTCGGTAGGTGCAGGTATCACCATAGGATATCTGCTGTATTTGCTGCCACAAACGACATTGAAACGGGCTGCCTTCCGGGCACAAGGGCAGTGAAAATTCAGTCCGTTGCCCTGAGAGGTACTCGAACAGCTGCGTTTTGTAGCGGTGGAGTGCTCTTGGGTCATGTTGCCACTCACGGCTGGGCTCAAAGGGGTGATACACCGACAAGGTCAGCTGTCTTAGTCCGTGTTCGTCCGCTAATAAGCTGATTTGCCCTAGCGGTGTTGTCATGCAGTCAAAAAACATAACCGTTCGGAACCACAGAATGTCTGATCCCAGTATAAGCCGTTTCCCACGTATCATTGTCGATGATTTACGGATTGATGCGATCTGTCACGAAGACGTGACGCGTATTGTTCAATACTTCCAACGTAATCGCACTTTCTTGACCCCGTGGGAGCCGACACGCACCGATGGTTTTTATACCGAGCAGGGCTGGAAACGCCGCGTGTTGCAATTGATGGAGCTGCAAAAACACCAGCTGGCTTATTACTTTTTAATCGCGAAGCCAACGTCACCACAGGTGTTAGGCGTGATTTCCTACACCAGCATGATGCAGTATCCGTCTTACTCATGCACGGTGGGTTACTCATTAGATGAGCTCGCTCAAGGACAGGGGATTATGCGGCGCGCGTTATCAGCCACCAACCAATGGCTGTTTGATAACGTGAATATGCATCGCGTCTGCGCCTCTTATATGCCGAAAAATGAAAAAAGCGCCAAGGTGTTAGAAGCGGTTGGATTTGAGCGTGAAGGGCGTGCGCGCGATTACTTGCTGATTAACGGACACTGGGAAGATCATATCTTAATGGCCCACATTAATCCGCGTTGGCAGCCACCTCGTCCTGAGAGCACGCAAAACGCGACCTCTCTTGGCTAACGGTTGGTGAGGAAAAAGGGCGCCGCAGCGCCCTTGGTCATGTCTGATAGCCTTGATTATTTCACGGTCAGAACACGCATCGTATTGGTTGAGCCGATCACTTCCATTTGGTCACCTTGGGTCATAATGACCTGATCCCCTTCATCCAAGAAGCCACCTTCTTTGAGGGTTTGCAGTGCGCGCTCAGCAACTTGCAGGCCTGCTCCGCTATCACTATCAAAGTAAACCGGTGTGACCCCCCGATACAGCGCAGCACGGTTGAGTGTGTGCTCGTGACGTGAGAGCGCGAAGATAGGTTTACCTGACGAAATACGCGACATCATCAAGGCGGTTCGGCCCGACTCGGTCAACGAGACCATGGCTTTCACCCCTTTCATATGGTTCGCCGCATACATGGTCGCCATCGAAACCGTTTCTTCTTGGCTATCAAATTGACGATCCAGACGGTGATTCGACACATTGACGGACGGCATTTTTTCCGCCCCCATACAGACTTCGGCCATTGATCGAACGGTTTCTACGGGGTATTGCCCCGCCGCGGTTTCTGCAGAAAGCATGACGGCATCGGTTCCGTCGAGGACGGCGTTCGCCACATCCATCACTTCCGCACGCGTTGGCATTGGCGCTGAAATCATCGACTCCATCATCTGAGTTGCGGTGATCACCAAACGGTTCATGCTACGGGCGCGGCGAATCAATTGCTTTTGGACCCCCACCAATTCAGGGTCGCCAATCTCAACGCCTAAATCACCACGTGCCACCATCACCACATCTGATGCTTCGATGATGTCATCAATGCTTGCTTCGCTTGCCACGGTTTCAGCACGCTCAACTTTGGCGACCAATCGCGCCTCAAGACCTGCGTCGCGGGCCAAGGTACGCGCGTAATTCATATCTTGACCGTTGCGCGGGAACGAAATGGCTAAGTAGTCCACGCCAATTTTGGCGGCGGTATGAATGTCTTGTTTATCTTTTTCAGTCAGTGCCGGCGCCGATAGACCCCCACCTTTTTTATTGATGCCCTTGTTGTTCGACAGCTTGCCACCGACCGTCACTTCGGTATGCACTTTCGCGCCGTCTACCGCCAACACTTTGAGTTGAACTCGGCCGTCATCAAGCAACAGGATATCGCCATTGGTCACATCCTGAGGGAGCGCTTTATAGTCGAGGCCGACTGCATCTTGATCCCCCATACCCGGTGATAAATCACCGTCTAGGGTAAATTTATCACCAACGGCCAGTTGGATTGCTCCGTCTTTAAAGGTCGATACACGGATTTTCGGCCCTTGTAGGTCGCCTAAAATACCGACATGACGACCCAATTTGGCCGCAATGGCACGGACCTGTTCGGCACGCTTAATATGATCTTCTGCGCTGCCGTGAGAAAAGTTGAGGCGAACCACGTTTGCGCCTGCCTTAATCACCGCTTCTAACACATCATCTTTATCAGTGGCAGGGCCGAGTGTTGTAACTATCTTGGTTCTTCTCAGTTTTGCAGACATGTTTAACTCCTGTTTTCATTGGGCTACGCCCAGACCGCGCATAGACCTGGATAGTGAGGTGCAACAGCAAAAACATCATGAAGCTCAACGTACAACCAAGCACATTGCATCCAGTGTAGCGCAGGGAAAGCGTCGATCGTGTGACACAAAAAAGGAGTGCCGTGGGCACTCCTGCGTATTAAGTCAACGACTCTTTGTGAAAGCGTGAATCGCGAATCGCATCTTTCACACGTTTTAGGTTTTCTCTAAACCCTGGACCGCGGCGAAGCGTGAAGCCAGTCGCGAGCACATCAATGACGGTCATTTGCACGACGCGACTCGCCATGGGCATATAGACGTCGGTATCTTCCGGGACATCAAGCTGAATGGTGTGTGAACACACTTTATCCAGTGGTGAGTCACGCTGGGTGATGCCGATAACCGTCGCGCCATTTTCGCGCGCTAAGTTCGCCACATCCACCAAGCTTTTGGTGCGGCCAGTGTGCGAGATCACCACCACGACATCCCCATCGTTACAGTTAATACAGCTCATACGCTGCATTACGATGTCGTTGAAGCAAACAATGGGGATGTTAAAGCGGAAAAATTTGTTTTGTGCGTCATGCGCAACCGACGCCGATGCACCAAGGCCAAAAAAGGCGATCTTCTTGGCTTGGGTCAGTAAATCCACCGCGCGATTAATTTGGTGGGTATCGATACTGTTTTTCGCGACATCCAAGCAGGCCATGGTGGATTCAAAAATTTTAGCGGTATAAGCGTCAGCACCATCGTTTTCTTCTACGTTACGATTGACGTAGGGTGTCCCGTTCGCGAGGCTTTGCGCAAGGTGCAATTTAAAATCAGGAAAACCCTTGGTGTCGAGTCGGCGACAGAAGCGGTTCACGGTTGGCTCACTCACATCCGCCATCTTAGCCAGTGTGGCAATACTAGAGTGGATCGCTGTTTGTGGTGAGGCAACAATCACCTCAGCAACTTTTCTTTCAGATTTGCTGAAGTTTTCGAGATTTTTTTGTATTTTTTCCAGAGTATTCATTCGAGTTACCGCTTAAGTTCGTGACCAGAATGTAAAACAATCGTGACGTTATCCACGATCCAAATTCGATGTTAACTACGTATATCAACACGGTTTTTGACTACCGTTTCGTGGCATTTAGTCTATCTTCTCGCGCCTGCTAATGACATTATTATGACCATTCGAGCATGAAAACTTTGTCGCCATTCACGCTTTTGGTTATTTCCTTTCAGGATCACGGAATATATTTACAGCGTGAAATAAATAATAGACCAGAATAGGCGAAATAAAGGCGTTGTTATCCATTACATTGAAAAATAATTACGTAACAAAAGGAGTGACTGTGACGGGTTTTAAAATAGGTATTTGTGGCTGTGGTTGGTTAGGCACGTCCTTGGCCAAACAGTTACTGGCTGCGGGCCATCAAGTTGTAGGGACAAAGCGTGATGCGGCTGATGCACGGGCGCTCAGTGAGACACTTGGGTGCGACGTGGTGCCGTTTGATGTGATGAAACCCGATTACACCTCCGCGGCATCCTTACTTGGCTGTGATATGGTCGTAATCAATATTGCTGCCGGACGGCGGAATGCAGACTTCGGTGCCTACCAAGGGGCTATGACCGCATTTATCGATATATTGCTTGCCGCTGAGGTTAAGCATGTCCTCTTTATTAGCACTACCTCAGTGTATGGTGATTTGAAAGGGCAGGTGACAGAACAATCGACGCCGGCACCACAGACTGCATCTGGACAGGCACACCATGCGATTGAAGCGCACCTTCGTGCCCATTATGGCGATACCTCTACGGTGCTGCGTCTGGCTGGATTGATTGGTGGGGACCGTCATCCGTCGAAAACATTGGCAGGGCGGAGCGACTTGGCGGGTGCCAATGAGCCAGTCAATTTAGTGCACCGAGTGGATGTAATTAGCACCATTACCGCGATTATTCATCAGCAACAATGGGGACAAACCTTTCATTTGTGTGCAGAGCTTCATCCTCCCAAAGCGACGTATTATCCGTGGGCCGCACGGGAAATGGGCCTAACGCCGCCGCAATTTACCGTCAGTGCGGGTGATGGAAAATGGATTGATGCCTCACAGACATTAAAGACTCTGGGGCTGAAGTTGCGATATGGCTCGCCCTATCAAATGATTGCCAATGGTGCTGTTAGCCCGGATTAAACGCGGTGAGCGAAGATAAGTGAGCCCAAGATAAATGAACAAAGATGCAAAGCGGTTAGCGCCGCTAAAAAAAGAAAAGCCCACACAAGGTGGGCAAAAAATAAAGGTAGAGACAAACAAACTCTAAAGTGAGTAGAAAAAGCAGCAGCAGGTCGGAAAGAAAGAGAAATCATGCGCCCTCAATCGCTGAGGGAGATAAGGCATTTCTTACCGATGCACCCATTAGGACTGGGCGAAATTGAAGAAGTTCCTTAGGTTGAGAAAAAGTGGCAATTATTTATTAATACGCGATTAGTTTGTGATTTTTCTCACAAAAAAGCGTGCATTAGAGGAGGTGAATGGCAATAGTTCTTTTGTCTCGTCCCGACTTAGCGTGGCGAGTCAGCATGTTGATGCGGCGCTGATTGAGTGCACGCACATAAAAAAGCCCACAAGCAACGAGCGAGTGGGCGTAGAAGAAAAGTCTTCTAGAAAAAGCAGTGGCACAGAGTGTGACCGCCATCAATGCGAAAGGGTTCCCAATTTTGCACAAAAAGTCGCCTTTTTCTCCTCATTGTATATTGACGTTGCTCTTTTGCCCCCAACATTCAGTGTCATAGCGAGGGCTAGCAGCAGAAATCACCGTCCTATTTTTTACCAACCACCATACGCTATCGACTTGTGCCCTTGTTCTAGCCGGGTTCGAGTGGCTCCTCTTTACCACGGTAAGTCGCCCAAATACATGGCCGAGTGTCGCTTGGAACAGTGCCTACCACGCGTCTTGCTCATAACACCGTTGAACCTACCGCGCTCGATATTCAGGAATGTGATGTTACTCATGTGATGATGGCGTGTTTCTATCTTGTTAAAACTGACGTTGCGTTATAAAGTTAAACAAGCGTTTAATACAGGTGAATGAAAATGGCAGGACGAGGCGAAACCAAAGCAAAAATTCTGGATGCCGCGGAGCAACTCTTCGCCGAGCATGGGTTCAAGGAAACCTCACTTCGAACGATTACCGGCAAAGCAGGCGTTAATCTCGCGTCGGTGAACTACCATTTTGGGGATAAAAAATCACTGGTTCGGGCGGTATTAAGCCGTTATCTCGAGGCCTTTATGCCCGCACTCGGAGAGCAACTGCAAGCGCTGCTTAGTGAGCCCCATTGTACGATGGAGCAAGTATTTGCCTGTGTAAAACAACCTGTGCTTGCCCTTGATAAGTATCGCCCGCATGGCGCCGCGACATTTATGCAGCTAATTGGACGTGGTTATAGTGATGTGCAAGGCCACCTGCGTTGGTTTATTACCACCCGCTATGAGCATGTGCTCTCATTGTTCAATCAAGCGGTCCGCAAAGCCAATCCAGACCTTACGTCAGAGGCGGTTTTTTGGCACTTACATTTCACCTTGGGCGCGGCGATTTTCACTATGGCGTCGAGTGAGGCATTGCGCGACATCGCCGAAAACGATTTTGGACGCACGTTAGATTCAGAAGCGATCGTTGACCGACTTATTCCGTATCTAGCTGCAGGGATGAACGCCAAACCAAGACAAGCGTCGCAAGATAACATCGTGGCATTTGCCGCAGAGTAACGCACGATTACCTTTGGGCTGATGGCGAAAAAATAAGCGCAAGGGACAGTCAAACAGCGATGGGATTTAAGCCGTGCATCGCGCTGTTGTAACAACCCGTAAGCGGCACCCTAAGTGCCAAGTGAAAACCCGTTCTGGTCGCACAATAACACCAAAAAGAGTGCAACCATGATCAACAAAAGGACCTGAATCATGAGCTCTCAAACGTCAATGCGTCGATCACTGATTAGTGATAAAGCGTTTTCTTTCTTCAAAAAGGTACTGCCGCCGCTATCAGCGACCGAGCGTGAGGCGATGGAAGCCGGTAGCGTATGGTGGGACGGCGAGTTGTTCTCCGGCTCGCCAGATTGGCAAACCCTACATCAGTACGGCAAGCCATCGTTAACCGCAGACGAGCAAGCCTTTATCGATAACCAGCTGGAAACGCTGCTGGCGATGCTCGACGACTTTAAAATCGTTCAAGAGCAAAAAGACCTGCCGGAAGAAGTGTGGGAATACCTCAAAAAAGAGCGCTTCTTTTCACTGATCATCCCCAAAGAATACGGCGGTCTCGCGTTCTCGGCACTTGCCAACTCGACCATTGTATCGCGCATTGCCACACGCAGTTTAAGTGCCGCGGTAACCGTGATGGTGCCAAACTCTTTGGGGCCGGGTGAACTACTGACTCACTATGGTACCCAGGAGCAGCGTGACTATTGGTTGCCTCGCTTAGCGGATGGCCGTGAAGTGCCATGTTTTGGCCTGACAGGCCCAGAAGCAGGTTCGGATGCGGGAAGCATTCCTGATCGTGGCGTGGTGTGCATGGGCGAATACGAGGGCAAAGAAGTGCTGGGTATTCGCTTAAGCTGGAACAAGCGTTACATCACCCTCGCGCCGGTGGCGACTGTGGTTGGTCTGGCATTTAAACTGGACGATCCTGACGGCATGCTCGGCGAGAAAAAAGAGCTTGGGATCACCTGTGCGCTGGTGCCTGCGGATCATCCCGGCGTTGAAATTGGTGACCGCCATAACCCGCTCAACATGGCGTTTATGAACGGTACTACCAAGGGCGAAGATGTCTTTATCCCTATCGATTGGGTGATCGGGGGCAAAGATTATGTCGGCCGCGGCTGGCGGATGCTGGTGGAGTGCTTATCAGCAGGGCGCGGCATCTCCTTACCGGCGTTGGGTACGGCAGTGGGCCATTTGGCTAGCCGAACCACGGGTGCATACAGCTATGTGCGTAAACAGTTCGGGATGCATATTGGTCGCTTTGAAGGAGTAGCCGAAGCATTAGGACGGATGGGCGGATTGACCTATTTGCTCGAATCGACCCGCACGTTGACCACCACGGCGCTCGACAAAGGTGAGAAGCCAGCGATTATCACCGCGATCTCGAAATACCACATGACAGAGCTGGCGCGCACCATCTTAAATGATGCCATGGATATTCATGCTGGGCGTGCAATCCAGTTGGGGCCACTTAACTATATTGGTCATCACTACTTTGGGATTCCGGTCGCGATCACGGTAGAAGGTGCCAACATTTTGACCCGTAACCTGATGATCTTTGGTCAAGGGGCGACTCGCTGTCATCCATACGTACTCAAAGAAATGGAAGCGGCGGCGAACCCTGACCAAGAAGCGGGTGCGCAAGCGTTCGATAAATTGCTGTTCAAACATATCGGTCACGCGAGTAAAAACAGTGTGTTGGGCTTAGTTAACGCGCTAACCGGCTCCCTGACCAATCGCGCGCCAGTGAGTGGCGAAACGGCAAAATACTACCGTCATCTGACACGAATGAGCCGAGCACTGGCCGTGACCACCGATGTTGCCATGTTGGCCCTCGGCGGTGAGCTGAAACGCCGTGAAATGCTCTCAGCCCGTTTGGGTGATGTGTTAAGTCATCTTTATATGGCTTCTGCAGTACTGAAGCGCTTTGAAGATGAAGGACGTCCGCGTGCTGATTTGCCAATGGTGCACTATGCGCTGCAATACTGTTTAGCTCAGTGTGCAAAAGCCTTTGATGGCGCATTTAACAACTTCCCACGTAACGGTGTGGGTCGCAGCTTACGTGTACTTCTCTTCCCGTTGGGCATGCACTACAAAATGCCATCGGACAAATTGCTCAACCAAATTGCCGAGCAACTGATGACACCAAGTGCGGACCGCGATCGCTGGACACACATTTGCTATGTGGGTGACAAGCCTGAAGATCCTGTTGCCGTGATGGAGCGTGCCTTTGTAGCTATGTGGGAATCACGCGATACCGACAAGGCGTTGATCAAAGCCGCAAAAGCGAAACAAATCGACGGGAAAGCCAGCTTGGCTGATCGCTCACAGCAGGCCGTGGATCAAAACATCATTACCGCGCAAGCACGAGAGAAACTGCTTGAGGCTGATGCACTACGTGCATATGCCGTGCAAGTTGATGATTTTAAAGCGGAGTGGTTTGCCTCTAGCCAGCTAGAAGGTGGTGCGATTAAAAAGCCGAACCCAAACAAAGCGGCGTAACTGCAAAGAAAACCGCACCATGAGAACAAAAAGCGCTTGCTTCGGCAGGCGCTTTTTTATGAGACAGCGACTTACCATGATCGCACCAACCAGTGTGATTAATGTCACACAAATGGTGCAAGTCTGCTCTTTTTTACTTATTATGGTCCTTTGCAGTGTCGTGATGGCAAGACGCCAACATCGATCAAGCGTATCGAACTAAAGAGGTAAGTCACTGTGAGTAAAACCCATCAACCACGAGATACAGACGCGAGCTCAACCCCAACACGCCCTAAATTTGGCTTAACCGGTAACATTGCGTTTAACTGGGGCCAACACATTTTCTCGAATGCGTGGGAGCAAAGTGGCAATAAAGAAAACGCGCAAGACAATGATAAATTCATCTCGCCGAATCCTTATGCCTCTTGGTTTATGTATTGGCCGCTTAACCGCCGTCGTTAAGGGCACGTCTTTGCGCCATTTCGGTGGCGCTGATCGCGATCTCGTCCACTAATCTTGTCTGCAACACCTCCAACCACTGGATATTTTCGTCATTTTTCCGCAAAAGGGGATGCATAGGTCGACGTTAGTAATTATCCTTAGCCTCAATTTTGTGAGGGACGTTGAATATGATCATCAAACCTAAAATTCGCGGATTTATCTGTACGACCACCCATCCGATCGGCTGTGAAGCCAATGTAAAAGAACAAATTGACTACACCAAAGCGCAAGGCCCGATTGCCAATGCGCCTAAGCGTGTCTTGGTGGTAGGGGCATCCAGCGGTTATGGCTTGTCCTCACGCATTGCGGCTGCCTTCGGTGGCGGTGCGGCAACCATTGGTGTGTTCTTTGAAAAACCAGGCACCGAGAAAAAGCCTGGCACCGCTGGCTGGTACAACTCTGCCGCATTCGACAAGTTTGCCAAGCAAGAAGGCCTGTATTCCAAAAGCCTGAACGGCGATGCGTTCTCGCATGAAGCCAAGCAAAAAACCATTGATTTGATCAAACAAGATTTGGGTCAAATCGATATGGTTGTTTATTCGCTGGCCTCGCCAGTGCGTAAGCTACCTGACAGCGGCGAGCTGGTGCGCTCATCACTCAAACCAATCGGTGAGACCTATACCTCAACCGCCGTTGACACCAACAAAGATGAAATCATCGAAGCCAGTGTCGAGCCGGCTACCGAGCAAGAAATTCAAGATACCGTCACCGTTATGGGCGGTGAAGACTGGGAGCTTTGGATTAACGCGCTGAACGACGCTGGTGTATTGGCCGAAGGCTGCAAAACCGTCGCGTACAGCTATATCGGTACCGAGCTCACTTGGCCTATCTACTGGGAAGGTGCGCTGGGTAAAGCGAAAATGGACCTCGATCGCGCCGCAAAAGCACTGAACAATACGCTCTCGGCAAAAGGCGGTAGTGCCAACGTCGCCGTATTGAAAAGCGTGGTCACTCAAGCGAGCTCGGCTATTCCAGTTATGCCGCTATATATCGCCATGGTATTCAAAAAAATGCGTCAAGAGGGCGTCCATGAAGGTTGCATGGAGCAAATCCATCGCATGTTCACCCAACGGCTCTATAAAGGCGATAACAGCGCCCCAGAGGTAGACAGCGAAAACCGTCTGCGTTTAGATGACTGGGAACTGCGTGACGATATTCAGCAGTACTGCCGTGACTTGTGGCCACAGATCACCACTGATAACCTCAGTGAGCTGACTGACTACAAAGAATACAAAGCTGAATTCCTAAAACTGTTTGGTTTTGGTGTTGAAGGCGTAGACTACGAGGCAGACATCAGCCCCGTGGTTGAATTTGATGTCGAAAACATCTAAAACGGTTTAAAAAACACACCAAAGAGGCCAGCCTAACGCTGGCCTCTTTTTTATTGGCTGAAAGCTGACCAAACGCACCGCTAATATTGGTTTTTTACTTTACAAGCCAACAGGAAACCCATATTATACGCCGCGTTCCGGAGGGATGGCTGAGCGGTTGAAAGCACCGGTCTTGAAAACCGGCAAGGGTTAATAGCCCTTCTAGGGTTCAAATCCCTATCCCTCCGCCACATACCGAAAAGCCGCTGAGAAATCAGCGGCTTTTTTCGTTTTCTGCTTTGCAATCATGCAAACCCTGACGTTGCCAACATTTTAGACGCCTCTGTCTAAACACCTTTCTCATGCTCTGGTAGTCTACGTTCCTTAAATATCTCCCGCACATGGTCTTTTGGATGCCGCCAACCGAAGGGCGGTAGCGTGGACGTTAAAGCAAATCCATTGGGCCTTTTGTACCGCACGATTTAAGGCTTTAGGCAATCTTACCTAGCGGCTGGTTTAAAAACTGGTTGTAAAGAAAGGCTAATGCATTGAGAGCTACCTTTTGTGTGTTCGGTGACACTTGCTGCGCATTCGCCAAATAAGACAGAAACGTTTTTACATCCTCGTCACTAAGCTCTGTAGGATGCTGCTTATGATGGAAAAGGATAAATCGACGTACCCAGTACAAGTAATTTTTCTCGGTTTTGATCGCATAGCCTCGTCGCCTAATCTCATGCTGAAGGCTTGCCATAAAAGGACTTTTGGTCATGATCTTTTTCCTCCATCTAAGACTGTATATTCATACAGCCTATCGGTAAGGAAAGCCAAATAGTGTGCACACTTTTTCGAGACACATTCACATTATCGCCGAAAGACAAAATATTAGTTAAATATAATCAATGAGTTAAAAATTCGCCTTTGAGGATAGTGTGAACGCCTTGTCCGGGATAGGCGGCATGCACACTTTCGCAGACAAGGTGATTGCTTCAAGCGTTAAAAATGTGTTTAATCATAAGTAGTTAGATGAAAAAAGGCGCGTATAACGGTTTTGGAAAATCGAGCGCGCGCACTAATACAATGTTATGCACAAAGAGAGAAATATGCAGTTTGCCAACTTTGAAGATGACTACTGGCAGTTGCGTAACGGAGAGGAATCTCATCGGGCGCATCCAGATACCTTTTGGATTCCGCCTATTGAGGAGAGGAAGGGCCTCAAAGTTGGTGATGCTGCCAAGGTAATCCTCGAAATTGAGTGCGAGGATGAGGATGGCGAAGTGTTTGTTGAGGGCGAACGAGGATTCCTGATCGTGTCCGAAATAATTGGCGAGAAATACATCGGAATCCTCGATTTTCAGCCTCTTTGCATCGAGAAGGGTCAGGAAGATGTGTATCTATGTTTTGGTGCGGAAATTCCTTTCGGTCCAGAGCACGTAATCGATATTGATCGCCCACCTCAAGATTATATTGATTGGCAGTTGGGGCAAAAGCCAGAGCGAATCTGGCACCGCCGAAATGCATAACAAGGTGGTCAACGGGACGCCAACTACGCTGTGCTCTGTTGCCGCTTAAGCATCAAGGCGTAAATATGGAGGATATATGGCAGATTTGGCTTCGGTAACTACAGTATTAACTGGTATTAAAACAGCGACCGAGATCGCTAGGACTTTAAAGGATATTGATGTATCGATAGAAAGAGCCGAGCTTAAGCTACAAATGGCAGAGTTAATTAGTGCTCTAGCTGATACCAAAATATCGGCCGCCGAGATCCAAGAGTTAGTTCTAGAGAAAGACAGGGAAATCCAAGACCTGAAAAACATGCTAATGCTAAAAGATAAGATCATTCGTTTTGGCGATGCTTACTATTCATTGAATGACTCTGGAAAGGCAACAGGCTCCCCTTATTGCTCACATTGTTGGGAATCGGAAAATAAGCTTATTCATCTTCACTCAAAAGGTGTTCAGCGAATTTGTGCCTCATGCGACACTATCTACCAAGCCCGAAATACTCCTAATAACCCCGATAAAATCATGGCTCAAAGGAAAAAAGATGCTTAACACATATGAGCCCTTCTCCGGTCAATAGGCAATAGCATTTTTTGGCTGCGCCAGCAGCCAATGCTCTCGAACAACAAAGTCGTCTACTTCGCTCTGTCATTTCCGCCATTAAGTCATTGCTTACGGCAAACACATATAGAAGGTCTCTTACTGCGGTCTCACCGCTGCCTGCCAATCATGTGACAGGGCCATTAGACATTATTCGGTTAACCCAAGCAGGCGCTATTCAAAAAGAAGGCTAAACGTTTG
>NZ_MUFK01000014.1:0-69831 GCF_001996085.1 Salinivibrio sp. PR5 | reverse complement strand
ATGTAACCCTCCCTGTTTTAGTGGCACTCTAAATTAGAGTTTTTCCTACTTTCATGCCTTGCTAAATACTCCCAAGGAGTCAGATCATCGAGTGAGTCATGAGGGCGTTCATCGTTGTATTCCTTCATCCATTTTTCTGTCAGGTCTCGGACTTCACTCAAGGTTTTGAATACGTACATGTTGAGTATTTCTGTCCGATAAGTTCGGTTAAATCGCTCTATATAGGAGTTCTCCGTTGGTTTRCCTGGGCGAATAAATTCCAACTCAACTGCGTTCTCTTCCGCCCATTCAGCCAGCGTGGTCGAGATRAATTCAGGGCCATTATCCATGCGCAGCTTACTGGGGTACCCTCGCCAAGCAATAATGCGTTCTAGCACCCTTATAATGCGTGGTGCTGGCAGATTGAGATCTACTTCAATCGCTAGCACCTCACGGTTGAAATCGTCCACGACATTGAACGTACGAAAGCGCCTGCCGCAGAGCAAAGAGTCACTCATGAAATCGATAGACCAGCAACTGTTGATCGACTCTGGACATGCCAGTGGTGCTGGMTTTCGTTTTGGTAGGCGCTTTTTYCCCTTGCGCCGTAGGTTTAGCTTGAGCGAACAGTACACTCGATGGACTCGTTTATGATTCCATCGGTGTCCCCAGCGCCTAAGTACTTTAAATAATTTGCCAAAACCGTAGGCAGGATAACGCTCTGCTGCGTCCTGCAACGTCGCGATAACCTCATCATCCCGATGYGGATCKGGTCGGTAACGATAGACTGAGTCGCTAATGCCAACTACGCGGCAGGCCATTCGCAAACTGACCTGATAGTGTTTGCGAGCGTAATCGACAAGCTCGCGCTTAACCGCTGGCCCTACAGCTTTTTTTCCAGAATATCTTTAACGATACGGTGYTCAAGGCTTAGGTCGGCAAACATTTGCTTGAGCCTCCGATTCTCATCCTCAAGCTCTTTAAGCCGTTTAACATCTGACGCTTCCATCCCACCATACTTGGACTTCCAGTTGTAGTATGTTGCATCAGAGATGCCATATTCGCGACAGACTTCGTTGACCTTTCGGCCTGCTTCGACTTCCTTCAAGATCTTTACGATTTGTGTTTCTGTGTAGCGTGATTTTTTCATCATGCGTTCTCCGTTTGTTTCAGTGTAAACGGAAAAACTCTAATTGCTAATGACCAGTTTTTTGGGGAGGGTTACAACAGTTGTAGTATGTTGCATCAGAGATGCCATATTCGCGACAGACTTCGTTGACCTTTCGGCCTGCTTCGACTTCCTTCAAGATCTTTACGATTTGTGTTTCTGTGTAGCGTGATTTTTTCATCATGCGTTCTCCGTTTGTTTCAGTGTAAACGGAAAAACTCTAATTGCTAATGACCAGTTTTTTGGGGAGGGTTACACCTCGGGCTGCTTGCCCTGCATTTTGGCTTTGACGGGGTCGAAATCAACAAACCAAGACTTAAAGATAGCTTGCGCCATGGCTTCGAGGGTTTGGTTGGTTTGGGTGTTTAGTTCCAATTTCCCAGTAATTGATTTAATAAACTCAACCATAGCTCTTTGCTGTACAAGAGGAGGCAACTCTATAGGGTAATGCGCAATGGCATCAAATGTAATTTGAGGAAACGTACCTGATCGTGAGTCTGCTATAGCTTTAAAATCAGCCTCACATTGTTTACTCGTCAATATCAAGTACAAGTATTCAGGAATAACAATGTCTTGATTGCAAGTAATAACCATGAACTTAGTGGATACAACATAGTCATCAACGTTAATGTCAACTAACAAATGTCGCTTGTTTCCAGGGCGAATTTCGCTGTAAAGAATGTCACCTTTTTGTATTGCTTTTTTCGCCTGTCCCGGCAGCCTAGCACTCGAAGATTTCTTATCAACTAAAAAATGACCGTCTAGAATGTCACCTGTATTAATAAAGAAAACTTGTTCTTTGTTATTAAAGTCAAAGCGTCTAGACGTATTTGATGCTATATCCCCAAGAGTGTAGCTTTTAAAGCTCATAACCCAACCCCGCTAGATTCTTCTTAATTTCTGCTTCTAACTTGGCCGATTCCGCAAACTGCTCACTCAGCTTTTCGGTTAGGGTCGCCATTTTTTCTGCAAAGGGAATACCATCATCTTCCACATCCGCTGCGCCCACGTAGCGGCCTGGGGTGAGAACAAAATCGTGCTTTTTAATCTCATCCAAGGTGGCAGATTTACAAAAGCCGGCTTGGTCTTGGTATGTGGTGCCATTCACTTCCGCACCTGTCTTCCACGCATGGAAAACATCAGCCACTTGGGCTATATCGTCCATAGAAAAGTCGCGCAACACGCGGTCTTTCATATAGCCAAGGTGGCGGGCGTCAATAAACAGCACTTCGCCTTTACGGTCGCGCAACTGGCGGCCTGCTTTATCGGTACGCGCCTTTTTGGTTTTGGTTAAAAACCAGATACAGGCGGGGATTTGGGTGTTAGTAAACAGCTGGCCGGGCAGGGCAACCATACACTCGACCAAGTCATTTTCCACTAATGCGGCGCGGATCTCGCCTTCATTATTGGTGGTAGAACTCATTGAGCCGTTGGCGAGCAGCAAGGCTTGAGAGCCGTCAGGCGCGAGGTGGTGGAGCATATGTTGCAACCACGCAAAGTTAGCATTATTAGCGGGCGGTTGGCCGTATACCCAGCGTGGGTCGTTATCATCGACGCCTGTGTTCCACTCCCGCATGTTAAACGGCGGGTTTGCCATAATAAAATCGGCACGCAGGTCAGGGTGCTGCACATTGGTGTAGGTGCTGGCGGGCTCTTTACCAAAGTCATAATCTAAGCCACGGATCGCCATGTTCATCGCAGCCAGCTGCCAAGTGGTGTAGTTGTATTCTTGGCCGTAAATCGAGATTTTTTGCTTTTGGGTGAGCGGGTCGATGTCATATTTATTGGCGTAACGCTCAATAAACTTTTCTGATTGCACAAAGAAGCCACCGGAGCCCATCGCCGGGTCGTACACCCGCCCTTCAAACGGTTCGAGCATTTCAACAATCAAGCTAACAATCGAGGCGGGCGTGTAGAACTGGCCACCTTTTTTCCCTTCTGCCAAGGCAAACTGACCGAGAAAATACTCGTAGATATGGCCGAGAATGTCTTTGCTATTTAGCGAGTTGTGAGAAAACGGAATAGTGGCAATCAGGTTAATCAGCTCGACCAACTTGGCTTGATCGATACGCAAGCCGCTGTAGGCTTTGTTCAAAACACCCTTGAGCTTGGCGTTGTCGCGCTCAATGCCTTCAAGCGCATTATCAATCAAGTGACCGACGGAGGTGATTTTCTTCGCTTTGCCGGCGATGGTCAGCTCGGCCCCGCCAATTACCCGTGGCGCGTTGTCTTGCAAAAACTGCCAACGTGACTCAGCGGGTAACCAAARGACATTTTTCTCGGTGTAATAATCACGTTGCTCTAGCTCAATCGCTTTTTCTTCTTCCAGCTCTTCTGGAGTCAAGCCTTCTGGGTCGAGGTAGTATTCGTGCTCTGGATCATCCAGCTGTGCCGAAATTTCTTGGCGGCGGGCATCAAAGGCGTCGGATACGTATTTAACAAAAATCAGCCCAAGCACCGCGTGTTTATACTGAGCCGCATCCAAGGTGGAGCGGAGTTTGTCGGCGGCAGTCCATAGCTTGCTTTCAAGCGCTTTTAAGTATTCTTGTTCTTGCTGAGTCGGCTGGTTCATTTTTCACATCATATTGCAAACGAATGGCAGTAGTTTATCACTGCTGCGGTTCACTTCGCACTCTTGACTGGATTTTATGACACCTCTGAGTGGTAATTCTGATGGCTTTGTGATCATTAACAGGAGGATCAATTCGATATGCATTCCCACGCGGGAGCGTGGGAACGAGAGATGAGGCGGCTCACTGGCGTTATTCGAGTGCCAGAGATTACATGGGCTCGCCGGGGTTGCTGGCGGCTTGTCGCGAGTGGTAGCGAGGTAGGCATTCCCACGCGGGAGCGTGGGAACGAGAGATGAAGCAGCTCACTGGCGTTATTCGAGTGCCAGAGATTACATGGGCACGACGGGGTTGTTGGCGGTTTGTCGCGAGTGGTAGCGAGGTAGGCATTCCCACGCAGGAGCGTGGGAACGAGTTAAATTCTCTGAAAAAATGAATGCAGAGATTACGAGTGAGAACACCAAATATGATGTTGTTGCGAATTACTCGAAATGGCAGGAAATTGTAAGCTAATCGAGAGCACATGCAGAATAAAGCGCTCTATGTTTGGGTTTGAGCGCTGTTCACTATCTCGTTCCCACGCTCCGGCGTGGGAATGCATATGGAGTTTTAATTATGGGGAGAAGCCGCTACAAAATCACCGAGCCTCATTTACCGCACTTCGTGACCTTGACCGTACTGCACTGGATCCCTGTTTTTACTCGTCCCGACACCGTCAATATCTTGCTTGATGCGTTGCGTTTTTTAAGCCGAGACGGCCTTAACGTTTATGCTTGGGTGGTGCTAGAAAACCACTGTCATTTAGTGTTGCAAAGTAAGGCATTGGATCATGATATCGCTCGACTTAAATCATGGACGGCGAAACATCTGATTCAATACCTTGCTGAGCGCAACGTTAAGCAAATTCTGGATCAATTGGCGTTTTATAAAAAAGCCCACAAAGGTGATCGCGCTTATCAGTTTTGGCAGGAGGGTGTGCATCCTGAATTGATACAAAACGACGCTATGATGCGGCAGAAGATCGAGTATATTCATCAAAATCCGGTGAAGCGGGGCTATGTTGATGAAGCCGCACACTGGCGTTATTCGAGTGCCAGAGATTACATGGGCACGACGGGGTTGTTGGCGGTTTGTCGCGAGTGGTAGCGGGGTATGCATTCCCACGCGGGAGCGTGGGAACGAGAGATGAGGCTATGTTGATGAAGCCACGCACTGGCGCTATTCGAGTGCCAGAGATTACATGGGCACGACGGGGTTGTTGGCGGTTTGTCGTGAGTGGTAGCGATGTATGCATTCCCACGCGGGAGCGTGGGAACGAGTTATTTGTTGATACGCACTTTATCCATCCTGCGCTATCTTAAGAAAGTAATACGTGTTCGTCGTTACTATAGAGTGGCTCGCTATCTATTCTCAGGTGTCTGAATAGGAGTGAATAATGCGCGCCAAACTCATGCGCTAGGAGGAATCATGCCAAAACCGACACTTGATTTTGGTCTACCGGATGACTTTGACCAATACCTCGACAAACTGATTGAGTCCAATGGTACCGATGCGGCCATGGGCGAAGAGCTTCGCGATGCGATTATAAAAAGCTGTCGAGAAGTGAATGATAACCTAGCCGAGTCGTTCTCAGACTTATCGAAAACCGGCTTTGAGCCAGAGGACGAGGCTAACAGCGAGGACGACGATTAGCTTCTCCAGAATAAAGTAAACTTCCTGCAGTAACATCTAGGCGCTGGTCTTATTTCATCGTACTCATTTATGGATATATCTCGTTCCCACGCAGGAGTGTGGGAACGAGATATATTCAATGGGCCGTAGAGCGTGCCACAGCAACACCAACAAAATTGCGATAACTCTCTAAAAATTTGGGCTTTTTGGTGTGGTTGGCTAATTTAATAGACAGTGCGGTCAGAACCTCATCGTCCTGTGGTTTGTTAAATGAGCGAGGAGCAGGCGCTGTGGACAAGGTTTGAGTCGCTTTTTGTTACTGAGTACAAGGAGTGTGAGATGGAGAGGTTGATGCGAAGGCTGGCGATAGTTGCGGGCGGCTTGTTGTTGGTGGTCTCTGTTAAGGCGCAGTTGGCGCCGCATCCACAAAGTGTGTTGTTTGAAAATGTGCGTATTTTCGATGGTCAATCTGCGCAGCTTTCTACCCCCAAACATGTTTTAGTTGAGGGAAACAAGATCACACGGATTTCGAGTCAGCCGATTGACGTGGTGCCGTCATTGAACTCCACTGTGATCCAAGGTGAGGGACGCACGCTGATGCCGGGGCTGATTGATGCACATTGGCATGCGATGTTGGCGACTGTTTCGGTCCCACAACTGCTTACTGCAGACGTCGGCTATATCAATCTTCGGGCCGCACAAGAAGCTGAGCGCACGTTAATGCGTGGCTTTACCAGTGTACGTGATCTTAGTGGGCCGGTATTTGGTCTGAAAAAAGCCATTGACGAGGGTATAGTCGCCGGGCCACGCATTTGGCCCTCTGGTGCAATGATTTCGCAAACGGGCGGACATGGTGATTTTAGGATGCGTTATGAGGTGCCTGCCGCGAACAATGCTGGGCTGAGCCGCGGTGAATCGCTGAATGGTGGTGTGATAGCGGATGGGGTGGCGGAAGTAAGAAAGCGCGTTCGCGAGCAACTGATGTTGGGTGCCTCGCAAATTAAACTCGCGGCGGGAGGCGGCGTCTCCTCTGCGTATGACCCGATTGATGTGGCCCAATACTCGGAAGAAGAATTCCGCGCTGCGGTAGATGCGGCAGATAACTGGGGCACCTATGTGACGGTACATGCCTACACGCCTAAAGCGATTCAAACTGCGATCAACGCGGGTGTGAAAGTGATTGAGCATGGACAGCTCATGGATGAAGCAACTGCACAATTAATGGCGGAAAAAGGCGTATGGCTGAGCGGCCAAGCCTTCCTTGCTAACGAGTACTCGAATCCGACGCAAGGAGAGGCGAAAGTAAAACAGCAACAGGTTGCCCAAGGCACCGACAAAGCCTTTAAGCTTGCTAAGCAATATGGCCTTAAGGTGGCTTGGGGCACAGATATTTTATTCAATCCTGCCATGACAAAAAACCAAGGCGCGATCTTAACCACGATGACAAAGTGGTACACGCCGGCTGAAGTGTTATCGATGGCAACGTCTGGGAATGCAGCCTTGCTTGCGTTGTCTGGCAAGCGGAGTCCATATTCAGGGAAATTAGGGGTGATAGAAGAGGACGCTATCGCTGACATCCTGCTTGTTGAGGGTAATCCGCTGGAAAATCTTGACCTGATTGCTGAGCCTGATGCGCACTTCGTTGTGATCATGAAAAACGGCAAAATCTATAAAAACACCTCGGAAACAACAGGGTATTGATAGCCAATGAGTGCACGCGATTAAAAGAGAGTAATGGCGTGCGCTGTTGTCTTTGGGCTTAATCGGCCAAGTGCAGAGTTAGGCTAACACCCAGTTGGTCGCTATCTACTTGATGTGTTTTTAGTTTTTATTGTCACTTCTTCTTTACTGATAAGCCGCAATATTCTCCGCTCCCTATGCTGCTAGGCTAGATCTTTGCCGCCAAACTCGGTACATTACACGCAAATAGAAACTATTCTCACTTTTGTTTATGGCGGAAGCCATATCACCAAGCATGTTTGTAGATATCACCATGATAAAATCGTCTTCATTTCGGCTCGTGCTGGGCGTTGCGTCCTGTTTGGCGTTTACGCCAGCGGTGAGTGCAGATCAGCTCGAAAAGGCGCAAGCCATCGAGGGTAAAACCACCCAAGAAGCGGCGCAGTCGCAATCACGCATTAATCGCCGCGCCGATGCCAGTTTGGCTATGCGTCAAGAAATTGAGCAAATTCAAACTCAGATCAGTAATTTAGAAATCTACCGCGATCACCTACAAAACTTGGTGAGCAACCAACAGCTAGAAGCACAAAGCCTTCGCGATCAAATCATCGAGATCAAAGAGACGCGCCAAGGCATTGTGCCTTTGATGTACCGCATGCTCGACGGACTGGAACAGTGGATTGCTAAAGACATGCCACTGAAAGCGGAGCAGCGCCAAGTACGCCTAGAAAAGCTTCAAGCGATGATGGGTCGTGCCGATGTGGCTGATTCGGAGAAGTTTCGCCGTATTCTCGAGGCCTATCAAATTGAGCGTGACTATGGCACCAAGCTAGATGCTTACCAAGATACCATTGCGCTGGATGGTCGGGCGCATCAAGTGGATGTGCTGCATCTTGGTCGCGTGTCGCTGGTGGCGCGTAGTCTTGATGGCAAGCAGCATTGGGTATGGAGCACACGAGATTCGCAGTGGGTATCCTTGGATGCGAGTGCGGGCGAAGCCGTGGATAAAGCCTTCGCGGTTGCACAAAAACAAGTGGCGCCGTCGTTGTTATCTCTGCCTTTAAGTGCCAACCAAGGGGTGAAATCATGAGCTGGAAAACCCTGATTGCCGCAGCCTGTTTTATTGCTGTCGCGCCTTTGACCCATGCTGACGATCTTGTGGGCCAAACCCAACAAGCGCAGCAGCAAGCCCGTGAACACAACCAAGCGCGTGAAGCGGAGTTTGCGATGACGGAGCGGGAGCTGCGCGCCAAACTGAATCAGTTGAAAGCAACCCGTAATGCGCTTGAGGCGGAAACCGAAAAACTCAGTGACACTTTTAGTGACAACGAGCAACAACTGGCGTCGTTGGAAGATAAACTTCGCTTAGAATCGGGCAGTTTGGGAGAGCTATTTGGCGTGGTGCGTCAAGCGAGCAAAACCATTCAAACCGACAGTGCTTCCAGCTATGTTGGCATTACGCAACCGACCTTTAATCAAACCGTTTC
The DNA here is from genome assembly GCF_001996085.1 of Salinivibrio sp. PR5. Taxonomy (NCBI): domain Bacteria; kingdom Pseudomonadati; phylum Pseudomonadota; class Gammaproteobacteria; order Vibrionales; family Vibrionaceae; genus Salinivibrio; species Salinivibrio sp. PR5. The sequence continues at coordinate 61,276 of NZ_MUFK01000014.1, read as the reverse complement.
AGAGATCGTTGCCGCCGATACATTACCGTCACTCAAACAGCTAAATACGCTGTGGCAAGGGATGCTCACCCAAATGCAAACCAGCGGCGAGCTGCAAGCGTTAACGCTGCCGGTTGTGGATGCGCAAGGCGTGTCGTCTGAGCAGTCGGTAGTACGCGTCGGTAACCTTGGGCTGGTGAGCCCGCAGGGCTATTTGAACTGGCAGTCGGATAGAAAGGTGGCGATCCCGTATCGTGCGCAACCTGATAATACCCTCACCACATCCACGCTTGAGCAAGCGATCACCTCGGTGGGTGAGCCTGTACTGGTTGATCCGTCGCGCGGCTTTCTCCTCAGTCAATTAGAGAAAGCGCCAAGCTTGGCGGATCGTTTTAGCCAAGGCGGTTTTGTGGCCAAAGTGATTGCGGCGTTATTGGCGGTTGGTCTGTTAATTGCGCTCTATCGCGGCGCGGTACTGCTGTCTATTCATGCCAAAATGCATCGTCAGCTGAAACATCCAGAGTCACCAGAGGATAACCCACTGGGTCGTGTCCTTAAGGTGTATCACGATGCACCACAACGTGATGTTGAATCGCTGGAGTTACGCTTGCTGGAAGCGGTTGTCGATGAGCAACAAGGCTGTGAAAAAGGCCTTTCCATGTTGAAACTGCTTGCGGCACTGGCGCCAATGCTGGGTCTGTTGGGAACAGTGACTGGGATGATCGAAACCTTCCAAGTGATTACCCAGTTTGGTAATGGCGACCCGAAAGTGATGGCAGGCGGTATTTCGATGGCTCTTGTGACCACGGTACTTGGCTTGATCGCGGCGATCCCACTGCTTCTTGCACATAATATTTTGAGCGGGCAGGCCGATCATATTCGCGGTATGTTAGAAAAACAAAGTATTAGCCTTGTTGCAGAACAAGCCGAGCAACCAGCGAATACGGCGGCTACCGGACAAGCAGCATGATGGATGTAGAGCTACTTTCCCAATTCAATCACCAAGATATTTGGTTTATCTTGCGCCATTTTATGGCGCAAGGTGGGCCAGTGCTATGGTGGCTGGGTGTGGTAGTGCTGTTTTGCTGGGTTTTGGTGATCGAACGTTTGTTGTACTTATACTCACGGTTTCCGGCACAACGGCAAGCGTGGATATCGGCCTGGCAAGCACGCACTGATCACCATTCGTGGTATGCACGCGCTATTCGCCAAGGGTGGCTATTTGAAGCGCAGCATGAACTGGGGCGCTACCTCAGTTTAATTAAAGCGCTGGTTGCTATTTGCCCGATGTTGGGCCTGTTGGGCACAGTCACTGGAATGATCTCTGTCTTTGATGTGATGGCCAGTCAAGGGACCAGCGAACCACGCTTGATGGCATCGGGGATCTCAATGGCCACGCTGCCGACCATGGCTGGCATGGTGGCAGCCCTTGCCGGCATGTTTGCCCACGCCCGTTTAGTTAAAGCCTGTCAGCGCCGAGAAGTTGCGCTTGAACAGGCGCTTCGGAGTCAGTAATGCGATTGATTCGACCTCATAAGCAGCGCGAGGAAGCGCAAATCGATTTAACCTCCATGTTGGACATTGTGTTCATCATGTTGATCTTTTTTATCGTCACCAGCTCGTTTGTGCGCGAATCCGGGGTGGAAGTGAACCGTCCCGAGGCGAGCCATGCAACCAGCCAAAAAGATGCCGGTATCTTTGTCGCGGTGACCGCATCGAACGAAATCTATATTGATAAGCGTTTGGTGGATGTAGAGCGTGTCGAAGCGACGTTAGAGCATGTGCTGTTGGATAAGCCGGATGCGTCCCTTGTGATTCAAGCCGATGAACTGGCGTATAATGGCACCGTCGTGAAAGTGATGGATGCTGCCAAGGGAGCAGGGATCGTGAGTATTGCCTTGGCTACGGAGTCGCCATAATGAAGCGATGGCTGATTTCAATGCCGGTCGCGCTGGTATTCACGTTAGGCCTATTTATGCTGATGGCTCTGATGGTGGGTCACAGTACCCAGCGCCCGCAAGAAAAGTCGACCTCGATGAGCATCGATATTTTTATGCAGGAGCCGGATACCGATGTGCAGCGTCGTCAGCGCACGGTGCCAGAGCGGCCGAAACCACCGGAAATGCCAGATACGCCGACGCCGGTAACGCAAACACAATCGACAGCTTCCGCTCAGCCGGATATGCCAACGCTGAATTTGCAGACCAACATTCAAGGCGTCATGGTGCAAGCTCCCTCTCTGGGTGATTTAAGCGTCATGCAGGGGCCGAATAATCAGCAGGCCATGCCGCTGTTTCGAGTGGAACCCAATTATCCACCACGCGCCATGCGTCGTGGTTTAGAAGGGTATGTAGTGGTGCGTTTTACCATTAGCCCTTCCGGTCGACCGCAAGATTTGAGTGTGGTTGAAGCAAATCCGCCCCGTGTGTTTGAACGTGAAGCACTGCGAGCGCTGCGTAAATGGAAGTACGAGCCCAAAGTGGTGAATGGAGAAGCCGTGGCGCAGCCGGGTCAGCAGATCAAATTGGAGTTTAACTTACGCTAATGTTGAAACGACTTATCTTTACCTTGGCATTGATGTTTGCGCTGCCCGCCGCGGCGCAGTTGTCACCCTCGGTTGCCTTATCGATTGAAAAGGCACAAGCGTTAGAGCAAGCGTCTAAGTTGGGCGAAGCCATTGCGCTACTCAACAAGCTGAATGTGAAACGTGATTTTGACAAAGCCTTTGTTGACCGTGCGCTGGGGGTTTTCTATTGGCAATATGGCAACAATGATAAAGCGATTGTTCATATCAAGCGCGCGGTAGATAGCGAGCAATTGCAAGATGCGCAAGCATGGCAAACCAAGCGGATGTTAGCCGATTTACTGCTGATTGATGGCCAATACGCGGCGGCATTGCAATATTATTATCCGCTCGCCCGTTCGGTACCTAAAGAGAAAGCAGAGCAGGCCGAAGATGTGTGGCTGCGTATCATGCAAGCGCATTATCAACGCGAGCAATGGCAGAAAGTGTTGGCTGCGTATCCAGACTATGAGCGCGCCATGAATAATACGGCCACCGTGTCGGCATTGTCACTCAAGCTTGGGGCGCAATTGCAATTGGAGCAATGGCGCGGGGCGACCCCCACTTTAAAAGCCTTGATTGCCCTTGAGCTAGATAATAAACAGTGGTGGCGTCAATTGGCGGCCAACTATGTGCGCTTAGAACAGCCGAAAAATGCGATTAGCACCTATTTACTTGCCAAGCGCAAAGGGATAGCTCTAGAGCCGAGTGAGCAACGGACAGTGGCACAGCTTTACGCCAATGTCGGTGTGCCTGAGCGCGCAGCCAAATGGCTGAAGGGACTGCCTGAGAGCGAGCAAGATGCACAAACCCTTGCCCAGCAAGCCAGCCTTTGGCAACAAGCGCGTGAATGGCCTCAGGCCATTTCAGCTTGGCAACTGGCCGCTAAGAAAGAGAGTCAATATCACTGGCAGCTGGCCTTGATGCAAATTCAGCAGGGTGAGTATCAGCAAGCACTCACTTCGCTGGATAGGGCTGAAAAAGGGGCGTCGAAGAAGGATATTGCGCTAGCGAAAGTACAAGCGTATTACAAATTGAATCAGTTTGACCATGCCCTTGAGCAAGCTAAAGTCGCGCAACGTATTTCGCCGGATGAAGCCGTCGAAAGCTGGCTCTCCTTTTTGAAAAAACGTCAGAAGATGCAACAAAGCTAATCAATGCAAAGCTAATCAATGTTAATTGATGGTCAAGGTTACAAAAGGCCCCACAGCAAGTGCTTGTGGGGCCTTTTTATTATCGCGGGTATCTGAACGACAGGCACAAAAAAGGGCGCCAACGGCGCCCTACAATCAGTCAGACAAGGTTTCTTATGCAACAGAAACGTTAGATGCCTGTGGGCCTTTTTGGCCTTGCTCAACGGTAAAGTTTACACGTTGGCCTTCGGTAAGGGTTTTAAAGCCTTCACCAACAATCGCGCGGAAGTGTACAAACACGTCTTTTTCGCCGCTGTCTTGAGTGATGAAACCAAAACCTTTCTCTTCGTTAAACCACTTTACGATACCAGTTGATTGATTAGACATAATCATTCTCTCTTAAATTAAAATAAATAGGGTAGCTTTGAACGGAGTCGATGAAATGTCTAAAAGCGAAAGTGGGTAACGTTAGAAACTCTATAATATTGATAATAGCGTAGCTTATGTCGACTTTTACTTGATGAATCATTGATGCTCCATGTTCCAGAGCTGTGTCCACCATACAGCAATCCCAGTTCATGTAAAGCGTTTATTACTTATTTTGTCCCCAGTGTTTTAAAAGATCAGACACATTGGTTTTTGGGTGGTTGAGCACGTTGTCATCTTTGGTGGCTTCGCCCACCACGTCATTGGGATTATAGAGCGCACATGATTTCATAGAGAGGCAGCCGCAACCGATGCAGCCACTGAGGCTTGACTGTAGCTGTTGAAGTCGCGCAATTTGGTCGTTCAGAGTCTGATCCCAGTGCTCTGCCATTTTACGCCATTGCGCTTGAGTGGGGGCTTGGTGTGAAGGAAGCTCGCTGAGTGCTTTGCCAATCGCATCCAGTGACAGGCCAACATTTTGCGCCGCTTTGATCACGGCAAGGCGACGCAGCACTGCACGGTCGTAACGACGTTGGTTACCCGCGTTGCGTTGGCTCACAATAAGCCCCTTTTGTTCGTAAAAATGCAGGGTAGAGACCTTTACCCCCGCACGCTTAGCCACTTGCCCGACACTCATGGTCATTTTTTGCTCCCGTTGCTGTGATTTTCATTTACCTCAATATAACTTGAGGTTTTATGATGGCGAGTAGGTTGAAAAAACAATGAGAGGGAAATCACTGATGGCAATCACGGAACAAGGTTTTACCGTCACTGTGATGAAGGTTGTCACTATCACGGTTGGCATTACGCGATCTAATAAAATGTTGAACGTTTGTTCAACAGATGAGCTCTCTGAACATCTTCGCCACGATCTCGGTGTGAGGGCTGCGTATCATCGTCGTCCATCAGCCAGTCGCTTTCTTTACTGATTTTACTAAGCAGCGATGAAAAGGCATAAAAAAGGCCAGTCTAAGACTGGCCTTTGTGCGCGTTAGCGTGCTAATCGCTGATTATAAGGAACTAGGCGAGTAGTTCGTTGGCGGTTTCCACAACGTTTTCAACGGTGAAACCAAACATCTTAAATAGCTCACCAGCCGGTGCTGATTCACCAAAAGACGTCATGCCAATGATACGACCGTCTAGACCCACGTACTTGTACCAATAGTCGGCAATGCCGGCTTCGATCGCGATACGCGCGGTTACGTCTGATGGCAATACAGATTCGCGATAGGCTGCATCTTGCTTGTCAAACAGATCCGTGCTTGGCATGGAAACCACACGCACTTGCTTGCCTGACTCACTCAGTTGTGCCGCCGCATCAACGGCTAGCTCAACTTCAGAGCCAGTTGCAATTAAGATAAGCTCTGGCTTGCCCGCACAATCTTTCAGGATGTAGCCGCCTTTGGCAATGTTAGCAAGCTGTGCATCATCACGCTCTTGTTGGGCAAGGCCTTGACGCGAGAAGATCAACGCGCTTGGCCCGTCTTTACGCTCAACGGCTGCCTTCCACGCAACGGCTGATTCTACCTGATCACATGGACGCCAAGTGCTCATGTTTGGTGTCTGGCGCAGGTTAGCCATTTGCTCGACCGGCTGGTGAGTTGGGCCGTCTTCGCCCAAGCCGATGGAATCGTGAGTATAAACCTGAATGTTTTGCACCTTCATCAGGGCCGCCATACGCATCGCGTTACGCGCGTATTCCATAAACATCAAGAAGGTCGCACCGTAAGGTACAAAGCCGCCATGCAATGCAATACCGTTAATGATGGCCGTCATACCAAACTCACGAACACCGTAGTGTAGGTAGTTACCGCTTGCATCGTCAGCGGTAATGGCTTTTGACCCAGACCACATGGTCAGGTTTGATGGCGCCAGATCCGCCGAACCGCCAAGCAGTTCAGGTAGCAGTTTGCCGAAGGCTTCTAGTACGTTTTGCGACGCTTTACGTGAGGCAATTTTCGCTGGGTTAGCCTGTAGGTCTTTGATGAGCTTTTGGGTTTCGCTGTCCCAGTTTGAAGGCAGGTCACCGTTCATTCGACGGGTAAATTCCGCCGCGAGTTCTGGGTACTGCGCCTGATAGGCTGCGAATTTTTCGTTCCATGCCGCTTCTTTGGCGGCACCGGCTTCTTTTGCATCCCACTGTGCATAAATGTCTTGTGGGATCTCAAACGGACCGTGCTCCCAACCAAGGAATTCGCGTGCCGCTTTGATTTCGTCTTCGCCTAGCGGTGCGCCGTGGCAGTCATGGCTACCGGCTTTGTTTGGCGAACCGTAACCAATGGTGGTTTTGGTACAAATAAGCGTTGGTTTGCCGGTTTCAGCTTTTGCCGCTTCGATAGCTGCTTGAATCGCAGCAGGATCGTGGCCGTCGACCGCAGGGATAACCTGCCAGCCATAAGATTCAAAACGTTTTGGTGTATCGTCAGAGAACCAACCTTCAACGTGACCGTCGATTGAGATGCCGTTGTCATCCCAAAACGCAATCAATTTACCTAGGCCCAAGGTACCGGCTAGCGAGCAGGCTTCGTGAGAAATACCTTCCATCAGGCAGCCATCACCAAGGAACGCGTATGTGTGATGATCGACAATATCATGGCCGTCACGGTTGAATTGAGCAGCCAGTGCTTTCTCAGCTACGGCCATACCGACGGCATTAGTAATACCTTGGCCAAGCGGACCGGTTGTGGTCTCGATGCCAGGGGCATAACCGTACTCTGGGTGACCCGGTGTTTTTGAGTGCAATTGACGGAATTGCTTCAGATCGTCAATGGCAAGATCATAACCCGTAAGGTGCAGCAGTGAGTAAATCAGCATTGAGCCGTGGCCGTTTGATAGCACAAAGCGATCGCGGTTTGCCCAGTCTGGATTTTGTGGGTTGTGGTTCATGTGGTCGCGCCACAAAACCTCGGCGATATCAGCCATACCCATTGGGGCACCTGGGTGTCCCGAGTTAGCTTGTTGAACTCCGTCCATCGCAAGGGCGCGAATGGCGTTGGCTAGCATTTTGCGTTCCATGTGTATACCTACAGATTGAACAGGTTGAATACGGTATCGACGTTAATCATAAAAGCGGCCTAAGCCGCTTTTATTGTGTTAAATCACAGTTGCTCGCGAATCATGGCTTCGAGCTTGCCTTGGTCAACCGCGAAATTGCGGATGCCTTCAGCCAGTTTTTCTACGGCCATCGCGTCTTGGTTATGTTCCCACATAAACTCAGCATGGGTCATACGCGCTGGGCGCTGCTCTGTGGCGCCAGTGTCTTGCAATTTCACTGGCACGTCACCTTCTGCGTCACTGAGCTCTTGTAGCAGTTGTGGGCTAATGGTTAGACGGTCACAGCCTGCCAGCTCCAAGATTTCGCCGGTGTTACGGAAGCTTGCGCCCATGACCACAGTATTGTAGCCATGTGACTTGTAATAGTTGTAGATGGTGGTGACGGATTTCACGCCCGGGTCTTCTGCTGGTGTGAAATCACGACCTTCCTTCGCTTTGTACCAGTCCATGATGCGGCCAACGAATGGTGAGATCAAGTAAACACCAGCCTCGGCACAGGCGCGCGCTTGCGCGAAAGAGAACAGTAGCGTCAGGTTACAGTTGATCCCTTCTTTTTCTAGGATCTCTGCAGCGCGAATACCTTCCCAGGTTGAGGCGAGTTTGATCAAGATACGGTCGTTGCTGATCCCAGCCTCGTTGTACATGCTGATCAATTTACGAGCTTTCGCCACACTGGCGTCAGTGTCGTAAGATAAGCGTGCATCCACTTCGGTTGAAATACGGCCAGGGATAGCGTTGAGGATTTCTTTACCGATATTGACGGCAAGACGATCGCAAGTATCTGCCACTTGTTGATCAGCGTCGTTGCTGTGTGATTTGGCGTAAGCAATCGCTTCTTCGATGAGCGGCGCATATTCTTTGATTTGCGCGGCTTTCAGGATCAGCGACGGGTTTGTCGTTGCATCTTGTGGTTGGTACTTTTTGATCGCTTCGATGTCACCAGTGTCAGCGACAACGGTGGTCAGGGCGCGGAGTTGGTCCAGTTTGTTGCTCATCTTCACTCACCTTTTCTGCGTGATAGGCTCAGACGCCACGTTTGCGGGTTAGCGCCTGCTCTGAATATGAACAGATGCAACGCGCCTGAGCAAATGATGTGACGATCTTTGTGTTTTTAACGTCGATTGTCAATTGTATTGCGAAATAAACCCGCGATACATCTCACTTCTTTGTATGTGGTTTACTCTTGCTGTTGAAATGTGATCTGTTTCTCGTTCGGTGCTGGTTCTGACATATTCAATAGCGCCATGGCGCAACTGGCACTGGTTGCTAACACGTCAATGACACCTGTACGCAGTGCACCTAAGATGGACAACGCTTTGCGGCTTTCGCTTGCCATGGCAATCACATTAGGAATACGCGCCAAATCTGGCATAGCGAGACCCACTACACGGCCTCGCATCAGATTATCGGTCGGTTGACCGTCCATGCGGAAAAAATCAAAGCCGCCAATGTCACCGACAATACCATCGTTAACCCGTGCTTCTACAAATTCTCGGGCGCTAAAACAGCCAAGTTTTACCATGTGGCTATTTTCATCCATATCGCCAATTCCCACCAGCGCAAACTCTGCTTTTCTGGCTTGGTTCAAGGTTTCGCTGATGTTGGGGTGAGAAACAAAGACTTGTTGAATGGTTTCGTTGTCGACATAGGCAGGAGCGTAGAGGGTTTCGCTGCTTCCACCAAACTTTTTGGCTAGACGCCGACAAATATGGTCAGCGTTAAATGCATCACCACTACGGTGCGTACCACCAATGGCGCAGACAAAGCGTGCTTGGCGATGAGACACCACACCTGGGTGGTCTGCGACTGCCGCGACATTTTGTCCTTGACCAACCGCGACGACCATACCGTCGTTCAGGTTGGCATCCAAGTAAGCTGAGACGAGTGTTGCAACCTGCATACGTTGCTCTTGGGCACTGGGTTGATCGAGAGAGATAAGTGCGCGCTTTAAATTAAACCTGTCCATTAAACGCTGCTCAAGCTGCGCACTATGGACGGGGTGAAACTTCACTGTGATTTCGACGATCCCTTCCTCTCGTGCTCGTCGCAGTAATCGACTGACCTTGGGGCGGCTGATCTTGTACTTACGTGCGATCTCCTCTTGTGTGGCGCTTTGTTGGTAGTAAAGAATAGCGATTTCAGTCAATAAATCGGTGTCTTCTTGCAACGCGTCTGGTGAGGCTTGCATCGTCATTATCGGTGTACTCATTGGCTACTAGGGCGCTGCCCTGAATGGAATTGATTGCAGTATAGCGGCGAACATTGTAATGAACAAATGTTCAAAGATAAGTTAAGTGTTCACTCGCTGTGGGCTGACGAGGTAATAAAGATGAGATCTGTGTTTGAAAAATTAGCCATGTCTATCTAGATTTACAAATGATAGTCTTGAAAATTATTCACGGTGTCATAAAAACCATGACAGATTGGCAGGGTTGGACTGGTCTGCTGGGTCAATCACGATAAAACTTGGAGTGAAGATGCAAATGCAGGCTCTGCAATCGCGACAGGCACTCATCTGGACCACTATTGCACTCGCCGTTGGTTTTGTGGCGTCTGTTTTTTATGGTATCGCTAGCCTAACCCGTGTCTCACAGCTCAATGATCCCTTGCTCGATGTGGAATACCGTTACTTTATTGACGAGACTAATGAGTTACCGCTCGATTACGTGATTGAGCACGCGCCGTTTGCCACTGTACAAAACCCTGAAGCAATCCCCTGGAAGCTCGAATATCAGACCTTTTGGATACAAGTGGAGTTTGACTATAAAGGGTTAACTGAGCGTCATCTCCATATTCTGACCGATAATACGACGATTGATTACTTGGATGCGTATCACCTGGTTGATGGCGATCAGATCGTGACTAAGTATGAGGGAGGCGATGTTACTCAATCGCGATTAGCAAATATGTCTCTTCCTGCCTCAGTACCGGTCACGCTCCTACCTGATAAAGCGAATACATTGCTAATCAAAGTGACATCGAGTGATATGCCAACCATGCCACTTTGGGTGATGTCACATCAAGCCTACGATCAACTCGCCAAAGCCATTCATCTTTTGTGGGGCGGTTTTATCACTTTTATGTTGTTAGTCACGCTTTATAGCGTTGGAGTTTACGTTTACAGCCGACAGCGTGTGTACTTGATTTATGTTTTAAACACATTGATGGCGACGGTTTTGATTAGCGCTAATCATGGTTTCAGTCGCTATTTTTTACCGGATTGGGCCCAGGTTTTTGTCAGTAACCATATCCTAGCATTTGCTGTATGTTTGCTGACCATTGCGCTGTGGTTCACCTACTTCTTCCTCGATTTTGAGCGCAGTCGCGGCTACCAACGTGTCCGTTCCATGTTCTTGATGGCGACAGGTGCTTTAGCTGGCTTGGCGCTGCTTACATTTATCACTCCACCGTATATTTCCGCGTCGTTAGTGTTACTGTCTCAAGTGCCCATTTACGGGTTAGTCATCTATTTTTTAATCAAACAGTGGCAACCGGGTAAATTCTGGTTGCTGTTATTTGGGTTGTCGTGGCTACCTGCAATGGCGGGTGGATTAGCGTTTTATGCGCTGCTGCTCGGCTACAGCGAATACACCTTAATGAGCCGTTATGCGTTGATGCTTTCCATGGGCCTCACCATGATGTTGTTTTCGGTTGCCTTAGCCGAGCGTTTCCGGTTCCAGCGAATGAACGCCATGGACTCCTTAACGCATGATAAATTAAGCGGCTTGCCTAATACCAATGTGGTTCACATTGCGATCAATGAGCTCATTGCTCGTAATATTAGCTTCAACCTATGTTGTGTAACCATTGACAACTACAATAATCTATTGCCCTACCTTGATGAAGATACGCGCAAGTCGTATATCAATACGATCGCTGATCGAATTCTAGAAGCCTTGGATGTTGAACAGATTTATCAGATTGATACGGAATCAGACACCCCTTTCCAACAACTCGGATGCCTCAAAGAGGGGGTATTTACCTTCTTGATTCAGGAGGCGGATTTAGAGACATGTAACCATATTTTAGAGTCCGTCATTGAGGGACTTAACGGTGAACTTGCCATCGGGTCTTTTATTACCCACATCAATGCGCGAATCGGCGTGTGTCATTATCCGTCTGATGGCGCGCACCCAAGCCTGTTGATCAATCGCGCCATGCAAGCACTGCAGCAACATCGTTCCGTGCTCGGAGGATATACCCACTTTAACAACCACGAACACAAGTATCATGAGCTTCATGTTTCGTTAGTAGCAGATCTGCGTGAGGCAATTGAAAACGATGGGCTGGAACTCTATCACCAGCCTCAAATTGATTTACGAACAGGCTCCATTCATGGTTCTGAAGTGCTCGCACGCTGGATGCATCCACGCTTTGGGCAGATTTCCCCCGATGTCTTTGTGCGCATGGCTGAGGATGTGGGTATTATCAACAACTTGACCTTATGGGTGATTCGACGTGCTTTCCAACAGCAGCAACAGTTAATTGCTAGCGGTCACTGTCGGCGCCTGTCCATCAATATCAGTGCGTCCGACATTTATATCCCGAACTTAGCGGCGCGAGTGGTTGATCTGGCAAGCCAATACGATGTACCAACGAATCTGGTTTCTCTTGAACTGACTGAATCGGTGATGGTTGAAGACTACGATTGGCTGAAGCGCTTGATCAGTGAGCTGTCGGCAAGTGGTATTGAGGTATCAATTGATGACTACGGCACCGGCTATTCATCGCTGTATTTTCTCTCACAGCTGCCATTTACTGAGTTGAAAATTGACCGCAGCTTTGTACGCAATTTACCCCAAAGTGGTCGCCATCAAAGCATTGTACGCGCGACGACAGATATGGCGCGCTCACTTGGGGTCATGGTGGTTGCTGAAGGGGTGGAGTGTGAAGAAGCGGAAGCGCTATTGCGACGCTATGGCGTGGACGTTGGCCAAGGCTTTTACTACTCGCGCCCCTTACCGTTCAATCAGTATCAGGCTTACGTTCAGCGTATGGACAACGTCCAACCTGTCACGATTTTACGGCAAGGTCGCTTAAGCTCATCCGGCTAACCATATACAGCCGGATAAGCCTCACTCTATTTCCTTCATACCCCTTCTAAAAGGGCAAATAAATGGCACCCAAACAGCAGGCCTGACTAGCACCGGTGACAGCGGGCACGTTGCCCGGCTGATTATAGAGGGTTTGGCGGGCTAACCATGCAAACGCGATGGCTTCCATGTCGTCGCAACTGATCCCCACGTCATCTGAACGCGCAATATGCCACTGAGGCAGCGCCGCCTGCAGTGCTGCCATCAACGCTTGGTTGTGTGCGCCGCCACCACAGATAAACACGCGACCTTGCTCATGAGGCTGTATCGCCATGGCAATGCTTTGTGCCGTCAGTGCAAGTAGTGTGGCTTGCACCTGTGACGGGGAGAGTGAAAACGCCAGTAAGTGGCGATCCAGCCAGTCAAGGTTGAAGTATTCTCGCCCAGTGCTTTTTGGCGCGGGGCGTGAAAAATAAGGGTCAGAGAGCAAACGCTGTAGTAATGGCTGGTAGGCGGAGCAGCTGGCAGCCCAGGCGCCGTCTTTATCATAAGCTTGACCTTTATGACGTTGTATCCACGCGTCCATAAGCATATTTCCCGGCCCCGTGTCATAACCGTATAAGGGTTGGTCGGGACATATCATGGAGACATTGGCAATACCGCCAATATTGACCACTGCGGTTGGCTGCTTGGCATCGGAAAATAAATCGTTATGGAATGCGGGTACGAGTGGCGCGCCTTGGCCGCCAAATGCCATATCTTTGCGGCGAAAGTCGGCAACCGTGGTAATGCCTGTTCGCGCTGCGATCACATTGGCGTCACCCAGTTGCATGGTAAACGGATAATCACCACTGGGTTGGTGATACACAGTTTGTCCGTGACAACCGATTGCAGCGACATGTTTGGGGCGCAAGCTTGCGATTTCTAGCAAGGTGTTGATGGCATTGGCGTAGCACTCGCCAAGGCGGCGATCTAACTGCCCAATCGCAGTGATTGCAACTGGATGGCCGCGACTTAAACTGATCACGGTTGCTTTAATGTCTTGCGGCATGGCTTCACTATGGCGTGCAATGGGCTCAACGTGCCCTGCCTGTGTAAAGCGTACTGCCACGACATCAATGTTATCTAAACTGGTGCCAGACATCACACCGATGTATATATCTGCTGCGGGTTGAGGCATGTGTGTTCCTTATCAATGCACAAATTGCGCAACCACTGGGCGTTATTGACACCCTGCGCGGACAGATTAGGGGATCCCTGATAGGGCGCTACTTTATCGAACTCCCTTTTCATGGCACGAGTATAAACAGATTGCGAATCTAGGCAAAGTGCTTGATTATTCTGTTGTGATAATGGCTGTCAGCGTGGCAGACGCACAGCATGAATACGTCATAAAGTTTTCAATTGCCAAGTCATTCACGTTCCGGTAATGCCTTTGCGCCACTATAACGTGCCTGCGTGGCAGTCGGTTGACAACAGAATGAAGGAGATATGATGGGGCCAGTATGGTTGGATGTTCACGCAGAGCGTATCGACAGTGAAGAAAAAGAGATCTTAGCGCACCCTAGTGTGGGCGGTGTCATCCTGTTTGCACGCAATTATCATGACAGTGAGCAATTGCAGGCGCTCACTACGGAGATCCGTGCAGCAGCGGGGCGCGACATTCTGATTGGTGTCGATCAAGAAGGAGGGCGTGTACAGCGTTTTAAAGCGCCGTTCACGCGTATTCCTGCGGCGCAGTCTTATGGGGCCCTCAAGGCGGATGTCAGCGTTGCCGAGCAAGCCGGATGGTTGATGGCCGCCGAGCTTATCGCGCATGGGATTGATTTAAGCTTTGCACCAGTATTGGACTTAGGATTTGCCTGCGCAGCGATTAAAGATCGCGCCTTTGGTGACAATTCCGCGGAGGCTATTCGTTATGCGCGCGCCTTCACCCAAGGAATGCGTACGGTGGGTATGGCCAGTACGGGCAAGCATTTTCCGGGTCACGGAGGGGTACAGGAAGACTCCCATCTGGTGACGCCGAATGATCCGCGTGAGATGTTGCACTCGTCGGATTTCGCCATCTTCAAAGCGTTCATCGAGGAAGGCTTACTGGATGCCATGATGCCGGCTCATGTGGTGTATCCACATCATGATGCGCGGCCCGCCAGTGCGTCCGCGTTCTGGTTGACCCAGATCTTGCGCCAGCAGCTGGGCTTTAAAGGACTGATTTTCTCTGATGATCTCAGTATGGGTGGGGCACATGTATTAGGCGATGCACCGGCTCGCGCCCGCGCAGCCTTGGAAGCAGGCTGTGATATGGTGTTGGTCTGTAACGACCGGGATAGCGCGGTTGCCGTTCTCGATACCTTGCCTATCACCGATGTCCCCGCGGCCAGCCAATTGCGTGTAGCAAAAACGATCAACTGGGTAGATTTGCAGCTTGATACGCGTTGGAAATCAGCCCGAGCTCAGGTCACTGCTCATCAGGCCAAGTGGGAGGCGGCAACGGCGTAATACATATCCTTCAGTACGCCATTGATGGCCGTTGTGGCTTGCAATACACAAAAGGGCAACGCCGAAAGACGTTGCCCTTTTACTTATATTCTATTTAGCTGTGCGTGTGCTATCTCGCTATGCGCCTCAACCCGTTTTGTTGCTGCAGGGCGGTGTGACCACCGTGTCATGCAATCTGTTTGGGGGCTAGCGACTGTTTGTCAACGGTCATCTCCGAAAAAGCCATCATCGTGTTGTTGACGGCGCGACTTATTCTGCTGACGTTTCTTACCTTTTTTACCGCGTGGTGCCTCGTCATCAAAATAGTCGTGGTGTCGGGACTTGAACTTCTCTTTGTGTTGAGAGCCATGTTTTAACCATTGATCCCACTGTGCCATGGTGGTGCTTTCCTAACGCTAATGTATTTACGTGGCTGTGTGTGCAGCCGGATATTCAGGCAACGCGCGCGTCACCCTTAAAGGTTAAGATAGCCCAAAAATTCACCGCCGACTAGTGAAATTATCATTGCAAACGTGTTTTTTTTACTCTGGGATAAGCTGGCCAGTAGAGTTTTGTAACTCATTGATTAAATGTGATTTATCGCTGCCATCTAACCAGACAAGATAAAGCTGATGAACCAATGCTGGGCTGGTGCCTACCAGATGCAGTTGTCCACGGTCGATGTATGGTTGAATAGCCAGAGACGGTAGAAATGCTATGCCGCCGTGGGTGAGTAAATAATTAAGCGCAAGGTGACATGATTGAGTGTGGAGGACGGGTGGACGTTGCAATGCCTCAATACGACTTCGCTCGACAGCAAAGCGGGTTCCCCAATCCAAATAGACGATCGCTAAGTCTTGGATGTCTGCCATAGCCACATCGGGTAGGTGACTGACCAATTGCAATTGATAATCGCCGAGGTGATGGGAGTGCAATCCTTCGAGTTTGGGTAATTCAGACGTCAGACCGGCATCAATGCGCTTTTCAATCAATTGACGCGCCAGCATTTGTCGAGGCGTAGCTTCAGCGCGGATCACCCAATCAGGTTGATTGGCACATATACGATTAATCCAGTCACTGACCCCTTCTAATTCCCAAAGTGTTGGGGACGCGCCAATAGTGAGCTGCTCGTTGGCGGCTTGCGTCAAGGTGACATCTTGCTGAGCCCGTTGCCACGTCTGTAACAAGGTTTCCGCATAAGGCAGCATACGTTCTCCGGCACTTGTGAGCCGAACATTCCCGCGTTGACGAATGAATAAAGGGGCACCGAGTTGGGTTTCGAGCTGACGAATTCGAAAACTGACTGCCGATTGCGTCAAATAGAGGTTATCGGCCGCGTGGCCAAAATGACGTGTTTTACTGACCTCGATAAAGGTACGAAGAAGTTGAATATCCAAATAAAACACCCTGCAAACAAATCACAGCCTTATTTAGGCAACAAAAAGCGATACGCGTCAAGTCACACAGTTCTATTTATCAAGGGAATGGAAAGGAAACCGCGGTTAAAGGAGTAAATCGGCCAACGTCAGCGGTCGGTCGGTCAAACCAAGGTGCTGAGCCGGTGTTTGATGCTGCTTGTCTTGCCAACATAAGTTGTGCCATGCGCGATAAATATCAAGCAGGGGAAGCAGGCCGCCAGGACGTAAACGTCGACGAGGCTCATTGACTAACAGCGCAAATTGCTGATGAAAATGTTGCTGATATTTCTTCAATGCATCGCAGCTAGCATGGGTTAACCAGTAGGCTTCTTTACCTTTTGCTTGGCCATGATCGCAAATGGCTTTTGTGCCTTCACCACTGCGCGTAAACGCCCAGCGATCGCGCCACCAACTGAGTAATACGATATCGATTTTCTCAGGCTCTGCACCAGGTTGCCAGTATGCGTCCTGTTCAACGTATACATGACTGACACGTTTATCCCGAATGTCAGCTTCAAAGACTGATAAGCAGGCGGAGCGGAGCAAAGGCTCTTGCGGTGAAAACACCACAATGTTTTGCCAATGCGCCAATAATGGCTTGAGGTTTAGGTAGTGGGCATAGGTTGTGTACTGTGGACGTATCAATGTGCCACGGTTGGGATAGATAAAATGTAGTGGCTGGGTATACGGGTCTTCCACATTCGAGCGGGCGAAAACCGCGCGATATTTTGCATCCACGCGACCGAGTAATCCCTCGGGTGTCGCGAGTGTTTCGCTTCGGTCGACATCAGGCGCACTGGCGATAAATCGACAATTATCTTGATAGGGATCGTGCTGAGCATTGACCACTGGGTGATCGTACGAATGATAATTCACGTCTTGCAGCAACACATAACCGCTATGTGCTTCCCCCGTAGCGAGCCATTGCACGCCATTTTGACTGTGTGGCTGCAAGGGCGCGTGTACGCTGGCAAGGTGGCCTTGGGTGGTTTCGCCTAAAAAGCGCGTATCATAAGCTGCAAGTTTTTGTCGACAGCGAGCGGCGATATGGTTGAGATGATCGTAAAAGGTTTTGGGGTTTAGCGTTAGACGGCGGCAAATCTCTCGCACCGTGTGGCCTGTGAACAGGTAAGCCAACAACTTTTGCTGTAACTCACTTTTTTTATTCACCCCCGACCAGCGATCGACGAAGGTGCTTTGACACCCTTTACAGCGATAGCGTTGTTTATCACCGCTGTAGCCAAACGCATGGTAGCAGGCTCGGTGGGTGAGTACGGGTTTGCCCAGATGTTCGCAATCTGGGTTGGTGCAGGCGCATAAACCATCGGCATGCAGTTGGCGCTGAGTGATCAGCTCTGCATGCACTTGGTGGTTATTGAGCAATGGAGGAAACGCACCACACTCGCGGCATACCAAGGTTGGGCGTGTCGGATTGGTGTGCTGAACCAAGTAATGCTGCTCATCAGTGGACCCAAAGTTTGGGCAAGTGAGCGTTTTACAAAAGTTCAGCTGCAAGTCACCGGCAGCTGGGGGCAGTTTGCCGCTAGACACGTTTCCTCCGATCAACACTTACAGGTTGATCGCTGTTTCAAGCGATACAGTCATCATTTCGTTAAATGATTTCTGACGCTCGTCTGAGCTCAAGGCTTCACCACGGATGATGTGGTCAGACACAGTCAAAATGGTCAGTGCGCGCGCGCCCAGCTCAGCGGCCACACCGTAGATACCTGCCGCTTCCATATCAACCGCGAGGATGCCAAGCTTGTCCATGGTGTTGAACAGATCCGCTTCAGGGCTGTAGAACAAGTCTGCAGAGAAGACGTTACCCACACGAACAGAAACGTTTTGTTTGCGCGCTTCACCTACTGCCGTTTCCAGCAGATGGAAGTCAGAGATCGCAGCAAAATCGTGGTTCGCGAAACGCGTGCGGTTCACTTTAGAGTCGGTTGATGCACCTTGTGCAACAATCACATCCATCAGTTTTACATCGTCTTTCACAGCGCCACAGCTACCAACGCGAATGATATTCTTCACGCCGTAGTCTTTGATCAGCTCATGCACGTAGATTGAGCAAGATGGAATACCCATACCGTGGCCCATCACTGACACTTTTTTCCCTTTATAGGTGCCGGTGTAGCCAAACATGTTACGTACGTCAGTGACACGCTCTGCGTTTTCCAAGAAGTTCTCGGCAATGTATTGCGCACGAAGTGGATCACCTGGCATCAGGACGGTTTCAGCAAAGGCGCCATCTGCGGCATTGATATGTGGGGTAGCCATAATGTGCTCCAATTATCTTAAGTTAAGAGAAAAAGCGTTCGATCACGGCCTGATAGGCCATGCCGCCAAGGTAGATACCAACAATGCCCATGATCCCCGATAGTACTGGGGGTGCAGGCAGTGGTAGCTTGATCGCGCTGAAGAAAAAGCCAACGATGGCACCAGCGACGACCGCAAGTAAAATCTCGTTCATTGTAACCCTCAAACAACTTATTAGGTGCAGTCAAACTCATGTCGGTGCCGATTTTGCGACAGTTCTAACTGTCTTTATTGTCTTTGCTCTGGCGCCGGATGAGATGGACTCAGTGTATGTAACAACGCCCTAGTAACGCGCGATCCCGATCACAACTATCTGCATATTACCGCGAATACCCCCTAATGGTTACCAAATATGTTGATAGTGTCGATGCAATCGCTTGCTTTTTGGTCATTCAGAGCATGGCGTGTGATCACGTAGGCATTTTTGATGGTGTGTGAGGGGATAGTGGCGCAAACAAAAACAGTTCTTTTGCGCCAGATCAAGGTAGGCATCAGCCTTCACTGAGTCACTTTTGCTGTTGATCGCTGCTCGGATAGCAAACACAGATTGATGTCTCTTATCTTGCGCAATATCAATATAATTATAAATATGAACGATTCTCACTTCTATTCGTGACTTCGTTTTTTAATTGCGCTAGCATGCTGCCATCAACCTTGATGAGGAACTAGCGATGCGAGCTTTTCGTTCAATTTTTCAACTTGTTATCTTAACGACATCTTTACTATTTGGTAGCCAAGTTACGGCAAAAACCATTGAGCATGCGATGGGTACAATCGAGATAGATGGTGTGCCACAACGTGTGGTCGTGTTGGGCCAAGGTAGCTTAGACGTGTTAGATCGTATTGGTGTTGAGCCTGTGGGTGTGGTCAAGTCACTGATGCCCGACTATCTTGCGGACAAGTACCAAGATGAAAAGTACGTCGCGGTGGGTACGGTAAAAGAGCCGGACTATGAGGCTATTTTCATGGCCAAGCCGGACCTGATTATTGCTGAAGCACGTATGGCCTCCCTGATGAAAGAGTTGGAAGAAATCGCCCCGACGATTATGTTCCAAGCAGACTACAACCAATACTGGCAGAGCGTGCAGAAAAACTGGCGTATGCTAGGTCAAGTCTTCGACAAACAAGACAAAGTGGAAGCAATCATCGCAAAGATGGATGCCAAAATTGCCAGCACACGTAACAAAGCTGCTGCGGATAACTTTAATGCGTTGATGGTGATGAGCAACGGTAGCAAAGTGGCGATGTTTGGCGAGAAAAGCCGCTTTGGTATGGTGTTTGATGAGCTCGGCCTAAAACCTGCGAAAAGCGACGATGTCGAGGTCGCCGGCTCTCATGGCAACTTGATTTCTTTCGAGTATATTGCCGATGCCAATCCGGATGTACTGCTCGTGCTAGATCGTGAGCAAGCCATCGGGGAAGGTGTAGGAAAAGCGAAAGCGCGCTTTGATAATCCACTCGTTAACAAAACGCCAGCCCACCAGAATAATCGCATTAGCTATCTAGACCCAACGGCGTGGTACATCACCATGGCGGGCATGACGGCGATGGATAAGATGATCGACGATGTAAATCGCGTTCTCTAACCGCTAAATAACTGGCTAATATTGACCCGGGCATTCCCCGGGTCTTTGTGATTGTAAGCGTCTCAACGGTAGTTGTGTTGTGAAATACCTTTCTATACCCGTCCTCGTGATTCTCGCGCTGTTATCGATTTCGATAGGGGTGGCGCACGTATCGATTGAAAATTTACTCGCAGGCGATGCGCAAGCGTGGACCATTTTTACCACCAGTCGAATTCCACGATTATTGGCCATCTGTTTGGCGGGTGCCGGCCTCAGTGTTGCCGGCTTAATCATGCAGCAGATTTGTCAAAACCGGTTTGCCTCGCCTGATACTACTGGCACCATCGATTGTGCGTTGCTGGGTTATGTGTTGACGCTGGTGGTATTTGCCGGCGCGAGCCAGTGGCTGGACTTGGCCATGATTGTCGGGACCGCCATGGCGGGCACATGGTTATTCGTTCGTTTTCTGCAGCGCCTCAAATTTAAAAATACGGTACTGGTGCCACTGATTGGCATCATGTACGGCAACGTGGTGTCTTCGCTCACTCAGTTTCTTGCTTACAAATACGACCTGATTCAGACCTTGCAGGCGTGGACGGTCGCTAACTTTTCCTCCGTGCTGTCGGGTAACTACGAAATCTTATTTGTCGCTGTGCCTGTTTGTGCCATTGCTTACGCCTATGCCAGCCAATTCAGCGCCGCCAGTATTGGCGAAAGCTTCGCTAAAAATATTGGCTTGGACTACCAAAAAGTGGTGTTGTTTGGCGTGATGGTCGTAGCGCTTTTGTCTTCGGCTGTGGTGATGATTGTCGGGGTGATCCCTTTCTTGGGCCTGATTGTTCCCAACGTGGTGTCCTTATTTATGGGCGATAACATTAAACGCAACCTGCCATGGACTGCATTCTGGGGCGTTGTACTGGTGTTGAGCTGTGACATTTTAGGCCGAGTGTTGATTTTTCCTTATGAAGTGCCGATCGCAATGATCATTTCCATTCTTGGGGGCGCGGTCTTTATTTATTTAGTCATGAGGGATAAAGCCAATGCGTGATGTGGTTAAACTCTCTCTTGTCTTCCTCGGTACGTTGGCCGTCGCTGGATACTTTCTGGGTCATGGCCTTACTGCGGATAACTACGCCTATTTTCTCTCTCGTCGTACTCCGAAAGTATTGGCGATCGCCCTCGCTGCGGTGGCTATTTCGGCGTCATCGTTAGTGTTCCAAACCATTACTAATAATCGCATTCTCACACCGTCGATTCTTGGCTTCGATAGCTTGTACATGTTGTTGCAAACAACCTTACTGGTGGTGTTTGGCGCATCCAGCGTATTGCTGATTAATCCGTACTTAAATTTTGTGGTATGCGTGATCTTAATGACGATTAGCGCCACGGTTTTATTTACGCTGTATTTTCGACGCCGACGCGCGAACATTTACACCTTACTCTTGATTGGTATCGTGCTGGGGAGTGTGTTTGGCAGCATCAGTCAGTTTTTTACTTTGCTGGTCGACCCGAGTGAGTTTGCGGTGCTGCAAGATGCGATGTTCGCAAGCTTTAACAATGCGAACCGTGATTTGGTGTATATGAGTGTTCCGGTGCTCGCATTGTGCTTGCTCGCGCTTTATCGCTATGCCAATCAGTTGGATGTGTGCTGGCTAGGAGAAGACAACGCGATTAGTCTTGGCGTCGATATTCGTCGCCTTACCCTTAAAGTGATGATGATCATCGCGGTGATGATTGCAGTCTCAACGGCGCTTGTCGGCCCAGTGCTATTTTTTGGCTTGATTGTGGTTAGCCTTGCGCGACAAATGTTCATCAGCTATCAGCACCGTTTCTTGATTATCGCTACCAGTATTTTGGCCGTGTTCTTGTTGCTAACCGGTCAGTTTGTTGTTGAGCAGTGGTTTGGCTTTGAAACCACTGTCAGCGTCATTATCAACTTTGTTGGCGGGAGTTACTTCCTGTACCTGCTGACCAAAAATAAGTTTTAACCATTATGATTGAACTGATCGAACTCTCTAAATCCTATGGGCAAACCAAGGTAGTTGACCAAGCCAGCGTGCTGTTTCCACCGGGAAAAGTGACTGCAATCATAGGGCCCAATGGCGCTGGGAAAAGTACCTTGTTATCGATGGCAAGTCGGTTGACTGACAGTGATGCGGGGCAGGTTTTAATTGGTGAGAAGCCGTTGGCCGAGTGGAGCAATGAATCATTGGCGAAACGTCTTGCGGTGTTGCGCCAGTCCAATAATATCAATATGCGCTTTCGTATTCGTGAATTGGTCGCGTTTGGTCGTTTTCCTCACTCAAAAGGCCGTTTAAGTGACGACGATAATCGGATCATCGATGATGCTATCGCGCAGCTTGGTTTGGAGGAGCTGCAAGACCGCTTTATCGATGAGCTGAGTGGGGGCCAGCGCCAGATGGCCTTCATTGCGATGGTTGTAGCGCAAAATACTGACTACATCTTTTTGGATGAGCCGTTAAATAACCTTGATATTCGCCACTCTGTCGCCATTATGCAGACGGTTCGTGACTTGGCACATCGCCATAATAAAGCCGTGGTGGTGGTGATGCATGACATCAACTTTAGCGCCTGTTACGCCGACAATATGGTCGCGATGAAAAACGGCGAAGTGGTTGCCAGTGGTTCGGTGAACGAGGTGGTGACGAAGCCGGTGATGGAAAGCATTTATGAGATTGAATTTGATGTGAAAGACATCAATGGTCAACGTATTTGCCTTTATTACGGCGCCCCGACACCGGCATTGGCGCTGGCTCAGTAAACGGTCTCCAGTCACGAACGCGACTGGAGACTACCGTGTGACTAGTGCGATTTTGCGGTACTCGGTGTGTTGTGGCTGGTTGGTGCACGAGTCAGCCACCAACTGGCCAGTGAGCCGAGTGTCACCATCGTCACGCCTTGCCAGAAGGTGAGCGTTAGTTCGGTCGACAAAAGAATGGCGGACAAAAATGTCGATAAAATCGGGATGAAATAAGACAAGGTCGCCAAAAACACCAAGTTGCCTTTAAGGATGCCAAGGTTCCATAATCCGTAACCGCCCCCCATTGCCGCACCGGCTAATAGGACATAACCAACGTCTGACCAAGCAGCGGAAAGTGCTGGCGCGTCAGAGAGCGCGAAACCGATCCAGAGTGTGATGGCGGTGGCGATAAAGAACCACGTGATGCCATTTTTTCCCTGCGCACTCATGCGAGTCAGATTACAGTATATTGCCCAAATGATGGCACCACTGAACGCCAGTGTGTAGCTCAATGGATTAGAGTGAATATTGGCGACTAAATGTTGCCAAGACACCCCCTGTTTGCCACCGACGGTCCAAACGACGCCTAAAAAGGCGACCATCAAGGCAGGGTAAAGCCAAAGACTGACTTTTTGACGCGTGATGAGCACGGAAAAAAACACGGTTAGACATGGCCACAAATAGTTAATCACGCCCATTTCGATCGCTTGTGTCCGCGTATTGGCCCACGCTAACGACAACGAAAGGCATAATTCGTAGACCACGAATAACACGCCGCCAACAATCAAGTAGCGACGCGGAAAGTCACTGAGTTTAGGTGTCCCGACAAAAAGTACTAAGCAGAGCGCTGCGATAGAGTAAATAGCAGCAGCGCCACCCAAAGGGCCAAGCAGTTCGGTCACGTGGCGAATCAGGGCGACATTGCTGCTCCACAGTAGGATCGCGCCACACCCCGCAAGCGTGTATTGATTCATAACAGGCAGTCCAAGCAAAAACGCTTAAATTGCCTATCTTTTCGGCATCACGCAACCCCATCAAACATCTTTTTGTTTCTGCAATGCTTGTTTGGCAAGTAATGTATCGAGTGGCGTAGGGTGATCGATTAAGAATCCCTGAACATAATCGATGCCAATGTCTTTGACCAAGGCGAGTTTTTCTTCATCAGAGACCCATTCAGCCACGGTTTTATATTGCATCGTCTTACAGATACTGACGATAGATTCGATAATCACGCGATCAATTCTATTTTCCTTGTCGGCCAAATTTGCCACAAATTGGCCATCAACTTTGACCACATCGACGTTAAACAGTTTGAGATAGTGGAAGGAGCATAGTCCTGATCCGAAATCGTCAAGCGCCACATGGGCGCCATAGGCCCGCAGCTCGTCAACGAAAGAAATCGCAGAGTTAAGATGGCTGATCAGCGCCGATTCCGTGATCTCAAAACATAGCCTATCGGTGGGGAAGATGGACTCGGCGACCAATTGCTTGAGTCGGGCCTGGAAATTGGGGTCACTGATCGAATGGGCAGACAGGTTGATATTGAATCTTAGCCCAGAATCTGCGAGCTCTTTTGCGCGAGTAGTCAGGACATAATTCGCTACCCATTCATCAATCTCGCGGATATGGCCAAAGGCTTCTGCGGCGGGAATAAATTCCCCAGGGCTGACAATGCTACCATCGGTATCCACCATACGGACCAGTAACTCGTACCAGTGTTCGACTGTTGGCCCTTCAACGGGAGCAACTTGCTGGCCATAGAGTGTGAATCGGTCTTCCGCTAACGCTCGGGTAATTTTACCGACCATTTGCATATCATTATGTCGCCCTTGTGCTGAGCCTGAAATATCATCGTACTCCACGATCTGGCCGCGGCCTGCGGATTTGGCTGAATACATCGCCACATCTGCACGACTCATCAAATCAGAAAGGGACAATGCATTATCGGTGACATTGACAAGTCCAACGCTGGCACTGATAGAGAAAATACGCTCCCCATATGGGAAGGATAATTGTTCTAAGCGATGGATAAGCGCCTTGATCGTGCGTTTAGCATCATGCATATTGCAATTGGTCAGCAGTATCGCAAACTCATCCCCGCCTAGCCGTGCGACCGCATCGTCACTACGAATATTATCGGCTAAGGCTTGGGAGACTTGGCACAGCACTTCGTCTCCCGCGTGGTGGCCCACCGAGTCATTAATAATTTTAAATAAATCGAGATCGATAAACGCCAAGACAGAGGGTATGTTCAGCGTTCTCGCCTGCACCAGATGCTGTTCCATCATGGTTTCAAATGCGCGTCGATTGGGTAGTTGGGTTAAAGGATCGTGGTTGGCATTGTAATCGAGCTGTGCCATTAAGGCGTGCTGCTCTGACACATCTCGCAATACCACCACATAACCTCGATGTGATTGTTGCTCGTTATCACCTAACAAGGGTGAGATGGCGACAGAAATATACACTTGTTTGGTATCATTGAGCACGAGTCGGTAGGCATCTTGAATATGGGTTTCGAAATGCGTTTTGAGCTGTTGTTCACTAAGGTACGATAAGCGAACGGGCTCTCCATGATGGAAAAGATAAAACACATCATCGACCGATTGGCCAATCGGAGCTTGCTCACGATAATTGGCAAGTTTTAGGGCGGTATTATTGAGATAGACCACATGCCCTTTCTCATCCATTGTGATCACGCCATCGTTGATGGAGTTCATCACCACATTGAGTTGTTCACGCTCGGTGGCAAGCGTGGCGTTCAGTTCATTAATTTCGGTATTATCCCAATTGGCACCAATCATGCGGATGGGCTGGCCGTTATCATCAAATTGCGTCGTCGCTAAGGCACGCAAATACCGCGTGTGCCCTTGCCGATCGATGATACGAAATTGCGTATCAAGCTGTGCCAGATTGGCTAAGGCTTGCGCGAGTTCATCCTGAACGCGTGGCAAGTCGTCACCATGCATATGTTGTTGCCAGGTAGCGAGTGTTTCACAGCCGGCGCCTGTCGCAATGTCGTAGAGCTGATACATTTGTGAATCCCACTCGAGGCGGTCTTCTTGTACGTGATATTCCCAAATCCCGATGTTGGCTGCTTGTGTGGCGGCTTCTAGCCGTCGTCTTAGCGTATCGTTTTGCACATTTGCTAAGTACTGTTCGGTAATATCAATTGCAGTGCTGAGTACGGTTTGAGGATCATCGTCTTGGCGCGCGGATGATTGGCGAAGGTAACGATACTCACCTGATGCATTTTGAAAGCGGAATACTTCAATAACACGCTCGGTATGCCCATCAACAAGCAGCTTCATAGCTTGTTCAAGTGCAGGGCGGTCTTCGGGATGAATGCGTGCGAGCCAAGCGGGATAGGTGCGAATTTTCTTGGCTTGGATGCCGAGCAATGGGGCAGACCAATCAGAAAAGATCAGTAAGCCAGTTTGGGTGTTTAATTCGAACACCGCGAGTTTGTTGATATCAAGTGCAAACCGCCAGCGCGCAAGCCAACGTTTTTGTTCGCGCTGTGCTGCTTTCAGTTGGTTGATGTCTTCCACTTGGCTGATCAGGTGGGTAACGTGTCCGGCGTGTTTGTCACGCACTGCAGTGACAGAGAGCCGCCCCCAAACAACATAGCCATCGCTGCGGACAAAGCGCTTCTCCATCCGTTTGTTGTCAATGTTTCCAATGATCAGCTCGTTTAAATAGGCTTTCAACTCATCTTGATCTTCCTCTCGGGTAAAGCGAGAAACATGGACGCCGCGCAGTTTGGGCTGTCGGTAGCCCCAAAAGGTTGCAAGGCTCTGGTTGATATC
The DNA here is from genome assembly GCF_001996085.1 of Salinivibrio sp. PR5. Classification (NCBI taxonomy): domain Bacteria; kingdom Pseudomonadati; phylum Pseudomonadota; class Gammaproteobacteria; order Vibrionales; family Vibrionaceae; genus Salinivibrio; species Salinivibrio sp. PR5. The sequence continues at coordinate 34,741 of NZ_MUFK01000014.1, read as the reverse complement.
TTGGATATAGCCGCGAGAGTCGAGAATCGCCATCCCAATTAATGAATTGTGCATGGCCTGAGTCAATAAGGAGTGTTGCTGAGTATGTTGGCGTTGATGCTGGCGATAGCTATAAGCCAGTTGTGTCATGCATACCCCAATAACGAGCGTGCTCGCAGCAGTGGCCAGCATGGGGATGGAGGCTTGGTAGCTACTTTCTAGGTGAAAGGTCAATACCCCCATTGCACTCAGCACGTCAAAGCTTAATACCGCCAACGCGATCGTACTCAGGCCAATCAAACGGCTTTGTAAGGTGGCGGCGAGGAAAAAGAGCCCAGTCAATGCGATAAATGGATAAGGAATAGCGTAGAGCACCGCAGTGATCAGTGCGAATAAGGCCACACAGCTGGCTAATAAATAGCTGGGTGATGTGTGAACTATCAGTGCATTTTGTCGTTTAGAACGGCGTTCGGCATTGATCACTAACAAGAGTGGAAAGAGGGCAACAAAGCCGATCAATTCGCTTAGATACCAGCGTCCTAGGGCGTAGTCGACATGCATCGCGTCGTGAAAGGAGAGTACGCTGGCACCTAAAACCGCACCGAGCAATGGTGACAGCACGATAGTGGGCCCGATACCGCGAATAAACGGCCACATGCCTTCCAAGGCATTGCCAAAACGCACCCGCATGGTGCGGTATAGAAAACACCCCAACAAGGCAGTCGAGCCGTTGACCAAGGCCAGACTAACACTCAGTGAAGGGGGGATGCCCATTAAGGTATCGGCATAATAGATGCCAACAACGAAGCCAAGCAGACCAATCGGCCACGCATAGCGAGGATAGCAGGTGAGCATAAAAGCACCGGCTGCGGAGGCGTACCAGATGATGGCGAATTGCTCGCTGTCGGGGAGGACGGCAAGTGAAAACCACACGAGGGTAAAGCCAGTGACTGCAAGCGCCAAAAATGCATGGGTAGATTGACGTACTCGCCGACTAAAAATCATGAGTCTCTCGTTAATAACAACAACCTATGGTCAGCTTAGACCACTTTTACGTGATTAAGATGGGAACACAAGGTTTTTCCAACTGTGTGAGAGCTCAGTTATTTTTGGCCTATACGGCTTTGGTCTAAATTTGATCTCATTCACCGAATTTGCCAAAAAAAGCATGTAATTAGTATGAAATTATGTACAAAAGTAAGGTGAGACATAGTCGGATGTTTTAGTTATGGCAACAGAATATAGCCACAGATGGCGAATGACTTAACAGGGATAGGTGACGAATGACAAACAAGGATACAGTTCCGCTGATAAAGATGATCGTCCCGATGGCGATGATAACGGTGATCATTGCGTTTGGACTCTGGCTCACGGCGCCAATCTCCACCGCAATGATGCTCGTTGCCTTGGGGTTACAAACATTGCTCAGCATGCTGGTGGTTTGGTTGGAAAGACGGCATGGCCAAAAGGTAATGGATGATGAGAAAGAGTCTGAAACGCATGCCTTACCGGTGGAAACCGTCGGACGTTTAGCCAATCGTGCCACGACCAATGCGATGGCAGCGGCGGAAGTGTCGCATTCGGTTGATATTCTCAATACGCGCCTTGCAGAGCAGTACGCGGCTGTGGTGGAAATTACTGATACAGCACAGCATATCGAGCAAACCTTAGCACAAAATTGCCAAGCGCAAACCGATGCGGTGGAACAAGTTAGCGCAATGCGTGAGCAAAGCTTACAGGGATACCATCAGTTGAGCGCGTCGATTGATGAAATGCGCCAAATCAACCAAAAAACAGCGACCACACTCACACGCATTCAAGCGTTAGATGCCAACGTGAATAAGGTCAGTGATGTCGCCAACGTTATTGATGCAATTGCAGAGCAGACCAATCTGTTGGCGCTCAATGCAGCTATCGAAGCCGCACGTGCCGGCGAGCAGGGGCGAGGCTTTGCCGTAGTCGCCGATGAGGTCCGCCAACTTGCGCAACGAACCTCTGAAAGTACTACGGAAGTTGCAAGTATCATTCGTCAGATCATGACAGAATCTGGTGAGGTGATGGAGTATATTCAAGCGCTTTCAACAGATGTGGATACTGGAACCAGTAATGTCGAAAAGGTGGGTCAGCTATTACAGCAGCTTTCTAGCAGTGCCGATACTGTAGAAGAGGCGGTGAAACAAATTGCTGAGGGGGCGAGCACTAACAGTGCTAGCTTAGAACAAATCGCTGCATCACTCACGCAAGTGCGAAGCGGATTGGAGAGTAGTGATCAGCAAGTGAGTGCATTGACCAAAGAAGCGGAGAGCTTGATGGATACTGCCGAGATGACCAATGCAGTATTTGCAGAACTATCGGATGCCAGCCCTCACCAGCGTTTCTTTGCTGCCGCCTGTGCGTGTCGTGATCGTATTCAAGAGGCCTTTGAGGAGGCGGTTCGCAGTGGCACGATTAGCCAATCCGATCTGTTTGACCGTCAGTATCAACCTGTTGCCAATACGGACCCGCAAAAATATACCACGCGTTTTGATGCCTTTTGTGATCGCCTCTTACCCCCCATTCAAGAGCCGATTTTAGAGCAAGATGACCACATTGTTTATGTGATTGCGAATGATACCAATGGCTATGTACCTACACATAATCAGCGATTTTGTCAGCCTCTTACCGGTGATTATGCGCAAGATATCGCCGGTAACCGTACAAAACGCTTATTTGATGACCGAACAGGTAGGCGTTGTGGGCAACATACTGATACCATGCTGTTGCAGACCTATAAACGTGACACAGGTGAAGTGATGCATGACTTGTCTGTTCCTCTTTTTGTCGGTGGTCGACACTGGGGAGCGGTGAGAATGGGGTATCATCCGCCTGTGTCTGCGGATTAAGCGAAAAGGAGTAGCAATGAATCCAGTTGCGATTGTAACCGGGGCAAGTGGCGGCATCGGCCGAGAGACCGCAAAGTTGTTAGCACAGCGTGGCTATGCCATCTGTATTAACTATCTAAGCAACAGTGAATCCGCATTTGAGTTGGTTGATGAACTCCAAGCCATTGGTGTAAACGCAATTGCGGTTCAAGCCGATGTCTCGACCGAGGAAGGCGTAACACGTTTGTTCAGCGAAGCGGATAACCGCTTGGGTAATGTCACAGCGCTGGTCAATAACGCCGGTATTATGCAGCCTCAGTCTGCAGTCAGTGGGATGGATGCGGCGCGTATCAACGCGATGTTTCAGGCCAACGTGACCAGTGCGTTTTTGTGTTGCCGTGAAGCCGTCTTACGTATGTCGCAATCGCGTGGTGGACGTGGCGGGGCGATTGTTAATGTATCGTCTGCTGCGGTAAAAACTGGCTCGCCAAACGAGTATGTTGATTACGCGGCGACGAAAGCTGCACTTGATACGTTAACCATTGGCTTGGCGAAAGAAGTTGGACGCGAAGGTATTCGTGTTAATGCTGTGCGCCCGGGCCCGATTGATACCAATATGCATGCCGCCGGCGGTGAGCCTGATCGCGTCGCCCGCGTCGCGGACAATATTCCATTGGGGCGAGGGGGCTCAACATTGGAAGTGGCCGAGATGATCGCTTGGCTGTTGTCGGACAGCGCCTCATACTCAACCGGCAGCCTCTTTGATGTTGCAGGCGGTATGTAATCACGTTTTTCTAATCATTTGTCGGCGAGTGTGGCTATCTGCTGTCTATGTTTAATAGAGAGGAGTTCGCCGATGATCGAGAGTTTGATACCCAGTTTGGCGACATGGTCGCCGCTGGGTTTATTTTTTCTTATTATTGCCACGTCATACTTACTAGAAGACGCTGCTATCGCGTTGGCGGCATATATTGCGGTACAGAGCTTGCTGCCGTGGCCGTCTGCGTTATTGGCAATCTTTATTGGCATTGCCAGCGGTGATATGGCTTTGTACTTACTGGGTCTTTATGCGCGGCGGTATCGAGGTTTACGGGCTCGCTTACTGACGCAAAAAGGGGTAAGAAAAGCGCGCCATGCACTCCGCCGTCAACGGTTCCTCAACTTATTCCTAATCCGCTTTATCCCAGGTTTACGGACCGTCGCCTATAGCCTCAGTGGTTTCCTCTCCATTTCGGTAGGGATATTTGCCCTCGCGGTTGGTGTGGCGACAGCGTGCTGGACCGTATTGATCTTCTGGGGAGCGTTTGAGATTGAGCATAATCCTTGGTTGGCAGAGCGGCAGCTGACTGGCTGGGCGTTTTTAGTCGCAGCCGTTGGACTGGTGCTGGTGAACCGATTTTTACGCCGCAGAGCATTGCCAAAATTAACAAAGAGGCAGTATGACCAAGCCTAAATCGGTACTGACCGGACAAACGGGTATGCCAGATTATCCTGTTGTACGCACGTCGGGGTGGTTTGAATTCTTACCCGCTTGGGCGTTTTATACCCCTGTCGTCGCGCAATCTATCGTACTTGCTGCCTACTACCGCAGTGTGACTGTCCCTTTATTGGCCAACCCTGGCATTTTTTTATCTGGCATGGTGGGGGAGGCGAAATCAGATATTTTTGCACTTGCAGGGGATGTGGCGCACCAATATATCGCCCCTTATGTGTGTTGGCAGAAGCCTGAAGGTGTGGATTCAACATGTCTGTTGTCACTGCAGCACAAGCTGGCGCAACAAGCGATTAGTGTTCCATTGGTTGCTAAACCGGATAAAGGATGCCGAGGCGCCGGTGTGCAATACATCGATAGTGAGCGCAAACTGCATCGTTACATTGAGGCCTTCCCAACCCACCGTAAGATTATTTTTCAAGCGCTTGCCCCTTATCCTGCTGAGGCGGGGATTTTTTACCTGCGTTACCCCGGAGAAGCGACCGGTGAGATTATCTCTTTGGGGTTAAAGTATTTGCCGTCAGTGATAGGCGATGGGGTGTCTACGCTAAAAACGCTGATTGAACAGCATGCGGATATTGGTGCACGTGCCCACTTATACCATGCTCGTCATCAACACCGACTCGATACGGTGATCGCAAAGGGAGAGCGAGTGACCTTGGCATTTTCTGGTAGCCACTGTCGAGGTGCGTTATTTAAACAGGGCGCCCACTATGTGACACCTGAACTGCGGGCAAAGATGGACGAGATTGCCAACGACATTGATGGTTTTTACTTTGGCCGTTTTGATATCAAGTTTCGCGACATTCCGTCGCTAATGAAAGGAGAGACGTTGTGCATCGTGGAAATCAATGGTGCCAGTAGCGAGCCTGCGCATATCTGGGACAGTGACAGCAGTTATTGCGAAGCAGTACGTGCCTTGATGAGCCAGTATCGCCACCTTTACCGGATTGGCGCGGCGTGGCGGCGGCAAGGTTATACACCGCCCTCGTTACGGGTACTGCTGAATGCTTGGCACGAGGAACGACAATGGATGGCGCGCTATCCACAAACTGATTAAACGGCATGACTTCTGCTAGGTATGGATGGGATCAGGAAAGCGCAGGATGACAGGTCCCACTGACTGTCAAACTGTACTAAGGTGATGAGTATGCATTGTTCTCTTAACGAAGAAGATCGCGCCGTGATTCGCGGCAACTTAGACGTGATTGGCCAAGCGCAGAAGCTCCTCGACAGCCTCTCAGATACCACGTACAGCCAAAAGAAGGCCGATGGCTTTACTAGCACCATTGGTCAGCATATGCGTCATGCGCTTGATGTGTATGTGGCACTCAAACAAGGGGAAGCCTGTGGTGATATCGATGCCGATAGGCGTCGGCGTGGGCATCTGGTTGAGCACGACCGGCAGATGGCACGCAAAGAGTGGCAATGGCTTGCCGAGTGGTTACAGTCTCTCTCTCATCAACAACTGCATCGCCCCGTGCATATTTCTACCCAAGTGACCTTATATTCCACCAATACGGTGTGCCTTTCTACCACATTGATGCGCGAGCTTATTGTGGTCGCCAGTCATGCCACGCATCATTTTGCTATGATCCGCAGTGCCGCCTATGAACTCGGCGAAGTCTTGGATGAACATATTGGTGTCGCGGCTGCGACCGCAAGCTACGAGCGAGATCAGCTTCGATGTGCACGCTAACTTGGCAGGCTTCACAGGATGGGATAGACCTGTTCTTCAATCGTGATGAAGCGCGAGGCCGTAGTCGTGCGCTACCGCCCAAGACCTATCAACTTGATCAGACTCAGGTATTGATGCCTATCGACCCAGACGGTATGGGGACATGGATTGCAGCCAACGAGTTTGGCGTGATTGTCTGTCTACTGAATGATTACCAGCATGCCCAAACGGTTGCGCCACGATTAAGCCGCGGGCAGTTGGTCAAAGCGTTAGCGGTTTGCACCGGTTTGGATGACATGGCGAACGCGCTGCCAATCGATGCGTTGTGCGACTTTGCTCCCTTTTTGCTGCTCGGTTTTGCAGTCGATGGCCTATCAGATAAGACAGACGGCTCGGAGGTTGTTCCTCGGGCTTGGCGATGGAACGGTCAGACGTTGCGGTGTGTTGACTGTCAGCCGCCGGTAGTTTCCTCTGCAATTGATATTGAAACCACTACCAACACGCGAACCTACTATTTAAGGCAAATGAGTGGCACAGTACCGACCCGACAGCAACTATTGGCGTATCACCGCAGCCATTTTCCCGAGCGCGGTAGTACGTCAGTGTGCATGCACCGGGAGGATGCTAGCACAGTGAGTTTGACGCATGTACACATCGGCGCCGATGGTATCACCATGTATTACTACGACGGAGCGCCATGTCTAGTTGAGACACCGCAAGCGGCGTATCTACCGCTTGCGAGAAACTATGATTTAAAAGCCAATACTGGTACCGACGGTCACTGAACTGGTTTCAGCATCACCGCGGTCGGCATAGGTCAGTTCGAAGGCTAGCCCTGGCCCTGTGGTTGTATTGAGCTTGACCCCAACCGTTCCTGTCGCTCCCCAGCCAATGTCTTTTTCACTGCCAAACTCCGTGCGGTAGTAGTTGGCACCACCACGCAAATAGAAGCTGCCCATTTCGCCTGGTACGGTGAACTGGAGACTAAGAGGAATGTATGATGTCTTTAGTGTTCTCTCTATTCCATTACTGTCTTCAAAATCTGCGGTGGTTTGACCGTACCCGGTATACAAGCTGCTGTACTCCGTTAGTCTGAGCGTGCCGTTCGCTTCCCACGTATGGCCGGTTTCTGTCTGTCCTGCATATTTTACACTCGTCGTACTGGCACTCGCACCAATGCTAAGCGGAGAGGTTTGAGCGGTTGCGCTGGTTGCGAGCAGCGCGCTTGTGCATAGTACGGCAAGCGGCATCAGTTTTTTCATCGTCAGATCCTTTTAACAGGTTGCAAGCCTAAGCCTGATTGTCACCATTATAAGAAGCTAACGGCAATCGTATCGAAACCTTGAATGAATTTTGTGCGCTAGGTGAGGACGAACGTAAAGTTTCCGATCAAGCGATTTTATCCATCCGCAAGCAGTGCTATTGTATGGCCCCTTGTGTACGGGCATGGCTATCATGCGTATTTGTTTATCAAAGGGTCCGAGAAATGAAATTTGCTGTTCTTGATCAAGCGCTATACGACCACCTTTATCGTGATATCGAAGCGTTTCGTAACACGTTTGATCTTCCTTGTAACGATGCTGTGTCATTGGACGATAAAGCGGACGATCTGCACACGGCGTTAGCGGTGGAAGAAATGACAGAGCTCGCGGAAGCGGACTCATTGGTTGAACAGGTAGATGCCATTGTTGATAGCGTGTATGTACTGATGGGCCGTGCAGTGCAGATGGGCTCACGCGGATACCGTGACCAGTTAGAGGTGAGCTACCTCATTGATATATTATTGCAAATCGCTAATCGTCTCGGTATTGACTTTGTGACCTGTTGGGATGAAGTGCACAGCAGCAACATGAGTAAAGTCTGCCGTAACGAAGGTGAATTTGCAGATACCCAAGCATTTTATGCCAACAAAGGCATTGATGTGGTCGCCAGCCCTAAGGCCGATGGCATTATTGCCAAGTGTGCCAAAGATGTCACGGTCGAAGGTAAATTAATCCGTGAAGGTAAGGTCATGAAGTCGGTTTACTACCGTCCTGCCGATCTCGCAAAATGTGTGATGGCAGAACTAGCCTAAATTCTGTTAAGCAAATCCTTATTACGCCACCGCCTTGTCGGTGGCGTTTTTGTATTTAGTCCATGGTGTACCCTTGATCTGACTAGAGCATTGACTCTGTTCTAATACGTGGCCGTTTTTGTTTGTCATCAAAAATTAGCAAACCTGTCTGCCTTTTTGGCGTAAAATGCGTCTTATTCTCTTCGTGACTTTTGCTACATCCGCTGATTTGGGTCTAAATTGAAAACTTGCGACTGAAATAAAATTTTTCAGTCCGTTTAGTGCAATTACTCAATGCTGAGTGAGCACTAAACCAATCTTGCAACACAAAGGTAGGGAGAACACTGTGACCAATCTATTCTCACTTGAAGGTAAAGTCGGCATTGTTGCTGGACTTGCCAATGAGAACAGTATCGCGTTTGGCTGTGCAAAAGCATTGCAGCAAGCCGGCGCAGAGGTGCTGGTGAGCTATGGTACACCGAAAGCGGAGCGTTTCGTTGAGCCTTTACGCGGCGAGATGGGGGATCCGGAATTGATGCTTTGTGACGTCCAAGACGATGCCCAACTCGATGCCTTATTTGAGCGTGCCAAACAAAAATGGGGGCGGATAGATTTTGTGGTTCACTCTATCGCCTTTGCACCGCTCGACGACTTACATGGTCGTGTGGTGGATTGCTCACGCGATGGCTTTTCACTGGCAATGGATATTTCTTGTCACTCATTTATTCGGATGGCGAAGCGCGCGGAGCCTTTGATGCCAGAAGGCGGCGCGCTCTTTAATATGTCCTACTATGGGGCAGACAAGGCGGTGGATAATTACAACATGATGGGACCGGTAAAAGCCGCCTTAGAATCGGCCACCCGCTATTTAGCAGCAGAGTTGGGGCCGCAGGGTATACGCGTCCATGCTATTTCACCGGGGCCGATTCGTACCCGTGCTGCGTCTGGACTTAAAGAATTCGAGGCCCTAGCCGCCGACGGTGAAACGCGTTCACCATTGCGTCGCTTAGCCACGGTGCAAGATGTAGGGAGCGCAGTAGTTTATCTTGCCTCAGATGCGGGACGTGCTTTGACCGGGCTCACCCATTACGTAGACGCCGGACACCACTTACGTTTTTAATTAGCGTTTACTACCCGACTGATTCGATTCATTGAAGGAGTCCACTATGACAGGGACACGTAACGAGGAGGTCATCGAGAATAAGACGTACGATGAGATTTCTGTAGGCGATGAAGCCTTTTTAGAAAAGCGCCTGACCATGGAAGACATTAAGCTGTTTGCCATCATGTCAGGGGATGTCAATCCGGCCCACGTGGATGATGATTTTGCCAAAAGTAGCCGTTTCCAAGAGATCATCGCTCATGGGATGTGGGGCGGTGCACTGATCTCAACGGTGCTCGGCACACAGTTGCCGGGGCCGGGGACCGTATATCTTGGCCAAACACTGGCGTTTAAAGCACCCGTGATGCTGGGAGACGTGCTGCGCGTTGCCGTTCGTGTTGATCAAATGGACGATAAACGTCACCACATTGTGTTCGCTTGCCGATGTGAAAACCAACGTGGTGATGTAGTGATTGATGGCGAGGCACGCGTGCTTGCGCCCACAAAGAAAGTCCGGCGCCAGCGAGCTGTGCTCCCCGAAATCCGTCTGACGGAACGCGGGCAGCTACATGCTATCTTAACTGCGGCGGATCATCCTGATCCTATGCGCACGGCCGTGGTTCACCCGGTGGATGACAGTGCTATCCGTGGCGCAGTGGCTTCGGCAAAACAGCAATTAATCATTCCTACCTTGGTGGGACCTCACGACAAAATCATGGCCGCCGCGGACAAAGCCGAGCTGGATATCAGTGAGTTTGACATTGTCGACGCACCGCACAGCCATGCAGCAGCTGAAAAAGCTGTTGCGATGGCACGCTCTGGTGAGATTGAAGCCTTAATGAAAGGCGCATTGCATACTGACGAGTTACTTCATGAAGTGGTCAAGCGTGAAGGTGGACTGAGAACAGAACGCTGCCTGAGTCATGTGATGGCATTTGATGTGCCGACCTACCCGCGACCTCTCTTTATTACCGATGCGGCGATTAATATTTATCCAGGCCTTGCCCAAAAGCGCGATATTATTCAAAACGCGATTGAGCTAGCCCATGCAATTGGCAACACCAACCCTAAAGTGGCCATTCTCTCCGCGGTTGAAACCATTAACCCGAAAATTAACTCCACCTTGGACGCGGCGGCGTTGTGCAAGATGGCAGAGCGCGGCCAGATTATTGGGGGCGAATTAGACGGGCCGCTGGCGTTTGACAGTGCGGTGTCTGAAGTGTCCCGTGCGACCAAGAATATTCACTCCACCGTGGCAGGCTGTGCGGACATTCTCGTCGCACCCGACCTCGAAGCGGCCAATATGTTGATGAAACAGTTGAGCTATCTTGCTGATGCTACCGGCGCGGGTGTTGTCGTGGGCGCACGCGTGCCCATTATGCTCACCAGCCGTGCGGATGATGCACTCACCCGAATTGCATCAAGTGCGTTAGCTTTATTATTGGCTGAGCATCAAAGAAAGACATTACAGACCCGAGTCTAGGCGGTGCAATGGGTAAAATACTAGTGATTAATAGTGGCTCATCGAGCTTAAAGTTTGCATTGTTTGATACAGCGGGCCCCGTGGATTCGGGGCCCAGTTCATCGGTTCATGTTTTAGTGAAGGGGCAGTTTTCAGGGCTTGGGACCGATCGCTATGATGTATCCATGACCCGTCATAAGTCGGGGATCAGTGCGGTCTCCCCGGGCTCTGCGCCAGATCATCATGCTGCTGTCGCGTCGTTACTCATCTGGTTAGAGCGCCAAGGGCTGTTGGACGAGATTATCGCCGTTGGGCATCGAGTCGTGCATGGCGGTCAGCACTTCCATCAAGCGACTCAGCTGGATGAGCAAAAAGTGGCTTTGTTGGAAGCGTTAACGCCGCTTGCACCTTTGCATCAACCTTACAGCCTTGCCCCAATTAAGATACTTGGCGAGCGATTGCCTGATCTAGTGCAGATTGCGTGTTTTGATACGGCGTTTCATGCTCATCAGCCGCTCGAAGCAAAACAATTCGCTTTACCTTACGCGATGTTCGATCGAGGCTTTCAGCGTTACGGATTTCATGGCCTTTCTTACGACTATATCACGCGGCGCTTGCCAACCATTATCCCTGATTTTAACCATGACGCGCGTGTGGTTGTGGCGCATTTGGGGAATGGTGCGAGCTTATGTGCAATTCAAGCCGGAACTAGCCTTGCTTCTACCATGGGATTTACGGCGCTGGAAGGTTTACCGATGGGGACACGTTGCGGATCAATCGATGCGGGCTTGGTGCTACATTTGATTGCGCAAGAGGGAATGACGACTGACGAGGTGACGACGTTGCTCTACAAGGAGTCAGGGCTTCTAGGCTTGTCTGGCATTAGCAGTGACATGCGTGCCTTGCTGAATAGTGACCGACCCAGAGCGCAGCAAGCGATCACACATTATTGCTATCGTATTGCGCGTGAGATTGGCAGTTTATCAGCAGCGTTAGGTGGGTTAGATCATATTGTCTTTACTGCTGGGATTGGCGAGCACGCCGCGCCAGTACGAGAGCAGGTAGCGGCCCATTGCCAGTGGCTGGGAGTGGATTTAGATGGCGAGGCGAATCAAGCCAGCCAATCCTGTATTTCGAGCACCACGAGTCGAGTCGGGGTCTGGGTGATCCCGACCGATGAAGAGCAAGTGATCGCAGAAGACTGCCTTACCATGTATCAAAAGACGCTCACTCATTAGGACGTAAATAATCACGCTTCATCGATTCAATCTGCCCAGAATCCATCATCTGTGCAATTGTGTTACTGAGCTGAGCGACTGCCTCCGCATGGTGAGATTTTTTTGATAGCACTATGTAGGCGTTAATCGGCTCAGAAAAGAGGAGTGGCTGCTTTTCGAGCACGCGATTGGTATCGAGGCGACTAACCAAATAATCGAGTTGGTATTCCTCACCGATGACTGCATTGGCGCGTTGATTAATTAGTTGTTTTTACATGATTTAATCAAAACTGGGTCAGCAAGACACACCAAAGTGTGACATTGCATACAAGATTTTTTGTTGATGCGCACCGTGTAAAATTAAATCGGTATTCTATCGCCGGGCACAGAACGCAAGGATGTTTTTTATGATGCGCTGGGTATGGATGGGCTTAGTGGTGCTCAGCCTCACAGGGTGTGCGCAAAAACTGGGCAGGCCCTTCGATATTAAGAATCTCGCCAAGTCGGACATGGATCTGATCACGGATATCCATATAGCGGAAATTCGCGATCTGACAGAGCAATTGATCGTAAAACTCTACAAGCGTAATCCGCGAGAGCTTAGAAAAGTACCGGGAATGACGATCGAAAAGCGTGTTGCTCAGCTCATGGCTGAGAAACGTCCCGAAAACGGCTTTCGTGAACTGGGAGGCATGGATGGGATTGCGCTGTTACCACTGGCGTTCTCTAGCGAGTTTAGAGGCGATCGAGTATTTGCGTTGATGGCGGGTGTTACTGGCATGATCAGTGCGAGTTACAATCATCAGCTGGAATTTTTCTTACTTGACGATATTGATCAGCAAAAGCTTTACAACTGTGCACGCAATCTCGAAAAAGTGGCTTGGTTATTGAACAACGAGAAAGATGATAATGGCGAGCAGCTTTTACTGAGTAACGGTGTGGGTAAAAATGGTGTGCCCAATTACAGCTATGAGCGCTTGTTTAGTCAGATGATCCTCATTCAGGACATGATGGCGGTCATGGTCGCCGACAGTACCAATCGCCATATCAATCAAGTCGTGCATAGCATGGCATCGATGACTTTCTTCCCGATTTAATGGGATTGTCTAAGGCGGCTTTGGCGCCGCCTAAAGCCTTACCAGCCAATCTCTTTGCCTTGATAATCGATAAAACTGCCGTTTTGGCTATCGGTCAGGGTATCCAGCACCTGCTTCAATCCCTGAGCGGACTCTTGAGCGTTAATCAGCGCATTGGGTCCGCCCATCTGTGTTTGTACCCAGCCAGGGTGCAACGCAACCGCACGGATACCTTGGTCGCGAAGATCGATGGAAAGACTTTTGATCACTGCATTCAGCGCTGCTTTTGAACTCCGGTAGATGTAACCGCCCCCCGATTGATTGTCGCTCATGCTACCTACTTTGGAGGAAAGAAAAGCAAAAATGGGCGTGTGACCACTGTGACGAGCCTTTGTGAGATGTGGCGTAAAATGCTCGGCGATGACGAGTGGTGCTATGGTGTTCACTTCTAAAACATCGCGCCATGCGGCCGTGTCGACTTCACCGAATGCGTAGCCTTTGGGACCATAGAGCCCAGCATTGTTGATCAACAAATGGATGGGGACGTCGCTCAGCTCTGATGCGAGCTGCTGTACGGCGGTGTGGTCTGTCACGTCGAGTGCATGGGTTGAGAGCGCGGTGTAGCGATTTTTAAGTGTCATTAAATGAGGGGCAGAGCCGGGAAAACGGCAGCAAGCAATCACTTGCCAGCCGTGCTCTAGGTACAACTCTGTTAACGCGAGTCCTATTCCCCGGTTTGCGCCCGTAATGAAAAGTGTTGGCGTCATGCATACCTCTAAATGATTGGCGTTGCCACCATTATATGACTAATCCGCCATCGACTTTAAGTGTTTGACCGGTAATAAAGCTTGCCTTATCGCTGGCTAAAAAGCAGATAGCATCAGCAATATCTTGCGCCGTTCCCATTCGGCCCAATGGTGTCTTGGCTTTCATCATATCAATCACCTTCTCGGGCAGGTTGGCTGTCATTGGTGTCTCGATAAAACCAGGCGCGACACAGTTGGCGCGTATTTTTGCACCGTGGCGGGCGAGCTCTTTGGACCATGTTTTAGTCATGGCGATCACACCCCCTTTGGAGGCCGCATAATTGGTTTGGCCGATGTTGCCGTCCGTCCCCACCACAGATGATAGCGTCACAATCGCGCCTTTTCCTTGCTCTAGCATCAGCGGAGCAATGGCTTGGGTGATGGAGAATACCCCTTTAAGATTGACATCAATGACGGCATCCCAATCACCTTCTGTCATTTTGGTGAGTAGGTTATCGCGGGTAATCCCAGCGTTGTTCACCAACACATCGACAGGCGCATTTTGTTGGTGCAATGTTTGCACCCAACTGGAAACAGCGTCACGATCACACACATTGAGCGCGATGGGCTGAGTAATCGCATGGTCTTGCCAATCGGTCATTGCATCCATGTTGAGATCGATGGCGTAGATTTTCTCCGCACCTTGTGCAATGAAAGTTTCAACAATCGCGCGCCCAATTCCTTGGGCAGCGCCGGTAATGACACAATGTTTTCCTGCTAGCATCTGTGTGCTCCTTTTTGGGTGACACCCCACGTCTTCTATAGCTACAACGCAAAACGGTGAGGTATCGATCAGTAATTTCTTGGGCGTCTGTATTGCCTAAGGCCCTGCTTACATTCGATAAGCCTGCAACAACTAGGCCATGCACTACTCTGTCTATGATAAATTGGCATATCAATTTGTGGGCGGATAGGCTAAAATTTAATCAAGATGTCACCTTGTTTGAGAGAGGACCTATGCCGACGTCAATCAATTCGCAACCTTTGGCGCAGCAATATATGCAGCGTCAGCGCGATCGTCAGGACGATCAGGTCAATGGCGGTCTCAATAACTCAATGAGCGTGCAAGAGCGTGCTGAACTGATCCGCAAAGAGCGTGAAGAACAAAAAGAAGCCGCAGCATCCGGCGAGCAACGCGAAGAAAAACGTGATTATCAGTCGCTGATCGATCGCGTTGCTGAGCAAGAAGCACAAAAGTCAAAAATGGACGCTTACAACCAGCGTCAGCAAGCGCTAATGGAGCAAGTTGAAAAGACGATCACGCCGAATGCGCAACAAACAAGCTACAGTTTGAAAGTGTGACACTCTTCATCTCTTTTCTGCTGTCAAAGGCCGCTACATGAGCGGCCTTTTTGCTTTTTAGGACAGCGGTGTTTGCGTTTTAGTTTGCATAAATGTAAATGAAATGTTTGCGTGGGTGGGTTTCTTTACACTTTAAAGAGAGTGTATCACCCAGATAAACCGCTAATTATCGCATTGGCACATGACTGTTCATAAAAGATGACAACTTTGGTTAACATTTAAGTAACCTTTTGTCGGTGGTGTCATGCTAGTGCTTCCTCTTTGACGGTGCTATTCCTATTGGCATGAACAAGGAGGAAGCAATTATGACGACCACTATGCAAGCGCCCGTCAAAACCATTAACCCACTGGGCACGGACGGATTTGAGTTTGTTGAGTACACGGCGCCGGATCAAGCGGGCATTGATGCACTGAAGAATCTGTTTTCATTGATGGGTTTTGCGGAAATCGCCAAACACAAGCACAAGCAGGTTTGGTTGTATCGTCAAGGCGACACCAACTTTATTGTCAATGGTGAGCCCGAGTCACAAGCACAGAGCTTTGCCAAAAAGCACGGTGCGAGTGTCAATGCGATGGCATTTCGTGTCCAAGATGCCGTGCATGCGATTGCCTATGCTGCAAAGCAAGGCGCCAAGGTGGTTGAACCAAGCATTGGTCCGATGGAGTTAAGCATTCCAGCGGTCTATGGCATTGGTGACTCGCTGCTTTACTTTGTTGATCGCTATGGCGATCAAAGCATCTATGAAGTCGATTTTGATTTTTACAACGACTGGCAATCACGTCTCAAAGAGGCTGACGCTGGCTTAAAAGTGATTGATCACCTAACCCATAATGTTGACATCGGCAATATGGATGTCTGGGCCGACTTTTATGACCGTATCGCGAACTTTAAAGAAATCCGCTTCTTCGATATTGAAGGGAAAAAGACAGGATTGAAATCACGAGCTCTCACCGCACCATGTGGAAAAATCCGTATTCCCATCAACGAATCAAGCGATGATAAATCGCAAATTGCGGAATACTTAAAAGAGTATAACGGTGAAGGCATTCAACATATCGCACTGTCGACAGACAATATTTACGAGACAGTCCGTACGTTGCGTCAACGAGGTATGGCATTTATGGACACGCCAGATACCTACTATGAAAAGATTAATGAACGTGTTAAAGGTCACGAAGAAAGCATCGACGAGCTCCGTGATACGCGAGTATTGATTGATGGCGATGTGGATAGTGGTATCTTGCTGCAGATTTTCACCAACACGGTCATTGGTCCTGTGTTCTTTGAAATCATCCAGCGCAAGGGTAATCAAGGCTTTGGTGAGGGTAACTTTAAAGCCTTGTTCGAATCTATTGAGCTAGATCAAATGCGTCGTGGCGTGTTGGATTAACCAGACAGTTGATTTTAATCTATCGTCTTGTAGGCGCTCTTTGAGAGCGCCTTTTTTGTCTACTTATCATGACAATTTTCGCTGAAAGCGGAAAATGCCTCTATGCTTAATTTTAATGGAGATTTAAACGGACTAGGTGACTATGAAGGCAGATACCGCCGTTGCTCGTAGCTCTTTATCGGTTGCGCTGATCACCAAACTAACCCTGTGTTGGGCACTGTTAACCGCGATGGTTGCTGCGCTGTTACTGTATGTCGACTATCAAGAGCATAAAGCGGATGTGAAGCGTGCTTTGTTGATGATTGGAGAAAAAGACTTGAGTGTGATGGCTTCTCACCTATGGTGGGAGGAGAGCACTGCCTTTGAGCTGCAAGTTGAGCGCTTGATTGCGCAACCTCACATCGATTATTTGCGCGTTTTTGATAGCGACGGGACCCGAGTAGAGCTTGGTGTTGCCCCTTCAGACCAAGCTCTCGAGTATTCATGGCCTTTGGTTTATCGCGACGCGGGCAACGAGTACATGCTGGGGGATTTGAACATTGCCTCAAACTATACGGCAACAAAAGCGAGTATGAGTGAACATCTAATGTGGACAGTGGCAGCATGGCTGTGCCTATGCGCATCCGGTATTGCCATATCGCTTTGGATCATTAGCCGAGAACTTACCACGCCACTAGCGAAAATGCGCCACCAAATTAATGTTTGGGATGCTGACAATAAACCGACTTTTCTCACCACGCCCAAGAATCGACACGCGTGGAGTGATTTAGAGACGCGTTACAACGCCATGATTGCGCGTTGTCGAGAGCGATTGAGTTGCATGGATGATGATCGTCGGTATGCGGAGCAGGCGAGTCAGAAAAAGAGTGAGTTCTTGGCTAACATGAGCCATGAGATCCGCACACCCATGAACGGCATTATTGGTATGGCCTCACTGCTAAAAGGCACGGATCTCAATGACGAGCAACAAGAATTCATTGAGATGCTTGAGACTTCCTCAATCTCATTGCTTGATATTATTAATGACATCCTCGATTTCTCTAAAATTGAAGCTGGAAAGTTAGAGTTAGAACCTTTAGAGCTCAATATTTTTGAATTGGGAAAAGACTTAGAAAATTTGTTCACGTTACGTGTCAAAGAGAAAGGTCTGCAGTTTCACTGTTATATCGACAAGGATATATCTCCTTTGCTGATCGGCGACGCACCTCGGCTTCGACAAGTGATGATTAACCTTGTCGGTAACGCGGTGAAATTCACCGAGAGCGGTGAGGTAGAGGTGGTGGTGTCGAGTGTCAGCGAGAGCGATGATAGCTGTGTTTTACGCTTTGAAGTCAAAGACACCGGGCCAGGCGTGCCGTTTGAGCAGCAAAGTCGCATCTTTAATAAATTTGAGCAAGGCGATGACCCAACGGCACAGAGCCAAGGAACGGGACTCGGTCTCGCGATATCTCAGCAAATTGTGCATCTGATGGGTGGGACACTGCGATTGGAGAGTGAGCCGGGCAAAGGTAGCCGTTTCTTTTTCACCGTTCGATTTAGCAAAAGCAACGTCCCCCTCGCCACGCCGGTAGAGGCCTATTTATTTGCCGGAGCGCCTATGCTGCTGGTAGACGATAGCCGTTTAAATATGCGCATAACTACGGCACAGCTCAGTAACTTGGGTTGTCAAGTCACTTGCTGTATGCATCCAGACGATGCGATGTCGCTGATTGAAGAGCGCATCAGTAGTCAGTATCCATTCAAAGTGGTGATTTTAGATAAGTTGATGCCCAAAACGGATGGTTTTTCACTGGCGACCAAGATCAGGGCGCAGTTTGGAAAGGAAAGTCCAGCCATCATGATGTTAACCGCTGCGCCCGATGGCCTCGACAAACCGCGCATTGAACGTGCTGGTATTGAAGGCTACCTAGGGCGTCCTTATCAGTTCAATGATTTGAAGAGCCACCTTGTGCGTATTCTGCAGCAGCGTCAACCAACATTGGGCGTCGTACGGTCCACAGGACAAAGTTCGTCGTTAGCCGGGTTGCACGTTTTGGTAGTCGAAGATACCAAAGTGAATCAGCGGGTGACTGAGGCAATGCTCACCAAGCTGGGTGTGCGCGTCACCGTGGCAGAAAATGGCCAACAGGCTTTGGACTATTGGCAAAAGCAGCCGTTTGATTTGATCTTTATGGATTGTCAAATGCCCGTTATGGATGGTTACCAAGCCTCGAGACGTATCCGTGAGCAGGAAACACGCTTTAATCGAACCCCTATTGTGGCCCTGACAGCCAATGCGACTGCAGAGGATAAAGATGCGTGCCTAGAAGCGGGCATGGATGACTATATTGCTAAGCCGGTTCGTAAAGACGATCTCGCAACAATGCTTAAAAAACATACCTTTACCAGCGAGACTCAACTTCTTACTAAGTCATAACCCTAAAAAAACTGAGAAGGGAGTCGCAATTGTGATCTTAGTTACAAAACTATCAAAAAATCATACGGATTTTTAGAGTGGTCTAACCTCTATTCGTTAGGCTTCTAATGTTTTATCGGAATCTTGTTCCGTAATAATTAGAAAGCAAAACGAAAAGAGGAAACATGAAAATAAAAAAAATGCTCTCAGCGGCAGCGGCGTTGCTGCTAAGCCTTAGCGCTCAAGCGGGCCAGCTCAATGTCATGGCGTACAACATTATGCAGCTGAGTAACCTTCAAGATTGGGATCAAGCAGAGCGTGCGGCCCGTTTGCCGCAAGCCATCGCTGATATGGACACTCAACCAGATGTGATTCTGATCAGTGAAGCCTTCAATGCTGAGGCCGAGCAAGCGATGAATCAGCTTGCAAGTGTATACCCTTATCAAACGCCCAACGTTGGGCAAGACTGCAGTGGCGAAGGCTGGGACGCTCTCACCGGGGATTGTTCCAACTCAGTATTTGTCGTACGTGGTGGCGTGACAATCTTGTCTAAATACCCCATTTTGACCCAAAAGGCCCATATTTATCATCACAGTTTAAAGGGCAGCTGGGACTATCAAGCTAACAAAGGTTTTGCGTATGCCAAGATTGATAAAAATGGTGAGATTTTTCACCTGATCGGCACCCATTTACAAGCCACGCATGATGGGATGTCCGACGAAGAGCATAAAGTGCGTCTGGGTCAGCTAGGGGAAATCAAACACTTTATCGACCAAGCAGCGATTTCCGCTGACGAGCCTGTGATCATTGGTGGTGACATGAATGTGGAGTGGAGTCGCCAAGATGAAATTAAAGACATGAAAGCGACCTTAAATGGTGCCCTGCGCTTCACCGAACCGGAAGTAACGTCTTTTTCTGCCAAACACAATTGGTTTACGAAAGCGAACGCTTATTACTTTGACTATGATCTTAACTACAACACCACGTTAGATTATATTTTGTGGAGTCGCGATCATGCCATGCCAGCTAATGAACCTGAGATGAAGGTGGTGCAATTAACCGCAAAGGATCAATGGTACTGGGATTACCTTGAGGGTGAGTGGCCAGAAGAAGCCGGACAAACCTACCATGATGGTTATTACAATGAGCTCTCCGACCATTATCCGGTGATGGTACAGTTTGAATTTGAGTAAATAGACTCTCGGTAATTCACTGCCATATAGGGCTCAATCATATTGAGCCCCCATCACCTTGCTCCTTATCCTCCCTTCCATTAATAGACGATTGATTTCTCTTTGTGTACCAAGAAAATTTGGCATTATGCGCTACGCTTAAGGGAGGATTCGATAGCACTCCCGGCCTTGGATAGTCTTCCGAGGAGCAGAATTGCTGCGTTGGTGATGCGTCCATTTGCCGCCTGACTGTCACGATAAGCAGTTTGAGGATAAATGCGAGGAAAACATGGATAAGCCGCGTTTCCACATCATTTATGTTGATGATGACGAACTCACATTGAAGGCAATTGGTCGAGTTATTCGTCGCTTGAAACCTGACTGGACGATTAGTCTGGTAAAAAATCCTATCCAGTGGGAGAAAGGGGTATTAAAGAATCAATCGCTATCTTTAGTTATCAGTGACTTACTGATGCCAGAACTGAAGGGCGATGCACTTCTAGAACAGGTTCGTCAGCACTATCCGGGGACGGTGCGAGCACTGATCACCGGAGATACACGGCAAAAGATCACTGAGCTGGCAACCCCCAGCGTGCATTTTGTCTTGCCCAAGCCGTTTTCTGAAGACGACTTTGCCAATGTGCTTAATAGTGTTGAGCGTCTCTACAAATTACCGATTGATAGTGAAACGCGTAATCGTCTCATCGGTATCGAGGATTTTCCCGTTCTGCCTGATTGTGTCCGCCGACTGCGTGCCACGATTAATAATCCAAACTCTGACATGGAACAAATTGCGCGGGTGGTGAGTGAAGAGCCGCCGCTGGTTGCTCGACTTTTGCAGCTGGCTAACTCGGCCTATCTGGGCTTTCGCAACCGAACTTGGTCCATAGAAACGGCGATCAATCGATTGGGTATTCAATCAGTGGAATCCATTGCGGCCACTATGGTTGGGTACAATGCGTTTCAGCACTTGTCGACCAAAGAGCACTATGCGGTGGTCGATGAACATATCGAACTGGCTAATTTAAGCAAATCACTGGGTGCTTTTTTAGGGCATGACAAAGCACATGCTGAGCGCTTATACCTTGCTTCTGTCTTGTCGTCGCTGGGCGAGCTAATGGCACGAGAGCTCGGTTGTCGTGACAGTGGCAAAAACCCCATCTGTGATTTGCCATCTCGCTTTGATACCGCGCTCGTGGTCTCCAGCTATATCATTATTTTGTGGGGCTATGATTATGAATTGGCAGAAATTGTTTTAGCTAGCGGTGAGGCGTCTTTGCTATCTGACAGTGAGCAGGCCAGTGATGGTGCACTCCTACATTACTGCCGTCAGTGGATTCGGGCGAACGATATCGAGAAAGCGAAACTTTTACAGTCTTGGTCGGCGAATATTGGCGCGTTTTTTACTCAATCGTATCAGGAGACGATCTGAGTGTACTGGTTGGTATTCGACGTTACTATAGGTTTTCCCTGTCGACTGAATAGGGGGGGAAAACGTGAAGAATAGCGACATGTCACTAGCATTGTTCAATCAACTATCAATAGCGATATGTATCGTCGATCATGAGTACACCATTGAGAGTGCAAACGCGAGCTTCCTTGATCGCTTACCAGCAAACCAAAGTACAGTAGTCGGACGCTCACTATTGGCATGCTTTCCAGTCCATCGTCAATTTTTACAGCAAAACATCGATTCGGTTTTCTTGACGCGAACGCCATTACTTTCCTCCGGCTCTGTCATCGTTGATACATCTTTGGAAGTGGGGAGCGACGCCGCACATAAGTGGCAAGACATTGAGTTTCTTCCCATCCCGTCAGCGTGTGGTGTGGTAACACAGGTTGCGATTTGTTTTTACCGACCCACAATGTTGGCGGCCCCGAAGCAAGACTCAGTCACCACCATGTCGGATAGTCAGCGACTCAAACGAAGCTCGGATGCCTATCAAGAAGTGGTTTCAGAGCTTAAGCAGCTGCAAAGCCAATTGCTTCAGTCTGAGAAAATGGCGTCGATTGGGCAAATATCGGCGGGGGTTGCCCATGAAATCAATAACCCTATCGCTTTTATCTCGTCTAACATCCGCACCTTGTATGACTACTTAGAGAAATATTCCGCTTATGTCCATCAGTTGGATGAAAAGATTGATGCGACGGCGAACAAGGTGTTGAGCGCTGATAGGCAGGCGCTAAAAGATAAGATTCAGTTAGATTATTTACTCGAAGATGCCAGCGATCTCATTGAAGAGTCGTTAGAGGGTATCTCGAGAGTGATGACGATTGTCAAAGATCTCAAAGAGTTTTCCCGTGCTGATAATGGCGAATGGGTGTCAACCGATGTTCGTCGCGGTATCGACTCGACACTGAAGATTATCCACAACGAAATTAAGTATGCCATTGAGATCGAGAGAAACTATTCGCCACAGACGCCCGACATTATTTGTCAGCCTATGCAATTGAATCAGGTTTTTCTCAATCTGTTGATTAATGCCGCTCAAGCGATTGAGGGCGAGGGAAAAATAAACATCCTTGTTGCGCCTCTTGATGATGAGCACTTAATGATAAAAATTAAAGATAACGGGCAGGGGATCCCTGATGAGGCGCTGACGACGATTTTCGAACCGTTTTATACCACCAAGCCTGTGGGGCAGGGAACGGGGCTTGGGTTGTCGGTGTCACGCGATATTATCGCTGCTCATGGTGGCCAGATTACGGTTAAAAGTGAGCTGGGAAAAGGGACCACGTTTACTATCGTGCTGCCTTGTTCCGATGGCTGCGCCGACGAAATTGCCCCGTCTGATGCAGAAGGTATAAGAGGAGACTAAAGCGCATGATGGCGTACACGGAAATTCTATTGGTTGATGATGAGCCACATATTTTGCGTGCGTTAAAGCGAGAGTTACGTCGTTTTGTGGCGCATATTCATACCGCAGAGTCGGGCCAGCAGGCACTCGATATTTTATCCAAACATCACATTGGCCTTGTGATTTCCGATTACCGCATGCCGAATATGGATGGCGCAGAGTTACTGATTAACATCCATCAGCGTTATCCCGATATCGCCACCATTATGTTGTCCGGCCAAGCCGATCTACCGGGGGTGTCTCGAGCGATTAATGCTGGTGCGTTGAGCCAGTATGTGAGCAAACCATGGGACCGCGATGTGTTGTGCGACACGGTGAAAACCATTTTGACCCATAAACACGCGTCTTTGCCCAACGACACCCTGACTACTTGCTTATCAAAAGAGGCGCTCAACCAGAAAATTCAAGGTATGGCGGTAGACGCAAAAACACCGTGGCTTGTGGCGATCATTGATAACCAAGGCACGAGCAGTCTTAATGACACCGGGTCGGTGATGCTGGGGAATCAACGTCTGCAAAGGGTGAGTGAACACGTGCATGAGTTGGAGGTATTCGAATGGTATCGGATCGCCGACAAATTTATTGCTCTGTTTGAGTATTCATCAGAAGGCCACCGGTTATTAAGCGAACTGATTGAACATTTGCATGCTGCAAAAGAGGAAAAAGACCTTTCAATGCAATTAATGCTCAGTGCGCTTCGCTCTTGGCAGGAATTGTCTTTCGAGGTCATTCAGGCGCGTAAAGCCGACAAAGTACCGCTCTACGATGCGCTCTATTGGCTACCTTGCCCTGAGGATCATCAAGACGATGCCAGTTTGGTTAGCTTGATTCGCGATATTGAGGCCAAGCACTTCGAGGCGTTCTTTCAACCTCAGTTAAATATTGTAACCAATGAAATTGATGGTTTTGAAGCGCTAGTGAGGCGTCGACTCGCATCGGGACACTACCAAAGCCCTGCGGAGTTTTTGCCGTTATTGAGTCAATATCGACTTGAAGATGTGCTAACCACCTCGATGTTTGAGCAAGCGCTGGAAGCGATTGGGCGACTACGTCAGGCGGGTTACGCGAAAACGGTGAGTGTTAATGTCACTGCAAAACAATTAGAGACTGGGTTTGTGGTTGATGTTATTCAGCACCTTTCGCCGTACTACCCCGATGAGATTGCATATCTTGAAGTCGAGTTGGTAGAAACTGATCGGATTGATGACTTTTCATTAACGCGCCAGCAAATGGAATGTTTGAAATCCCTTGGGATCTCCTGTGCGTTAGATGACTTTGGGACTGGTTTTGCGGGGTTTGAGTCCATGTTCGACCTCCCTTTTGATGTGATAAAAATAGATGGCCGCTTTGTTCGTAATATTGGTCACAGTGAGATGGATGAAGTGATCCTGACTTCAGTGGGTCAGAGTGCGCGGCTGATGAACGTCGAGGTGGTGGCTGAGTGGGTCGAGAATCAAAACCAAATCGACTTTTTGAGAGAAAAAGGGTGTACGCGTGTGCAAGGTTATGGCATTGGCGCACCGTTGAGTCTAGATAATATTTTCGAATTTTTAGCGAATTTTAAAACACCTTCCTAAATCGGACGGTCGTTATGAGGCGTGATTCGCAACAGCGTGATCCCTCTGATGGAGGAGGGTGATAGCGACTATAGTGCCGTGAGTTGATGAGGTGAGTTGTATTTCTCCTTGGTGATGACGAACAATATCATAAACATACGTCAACCCGAGCCCCATACCTTGTCCAACCGGCAAGGTGGTAAAGAAGGGGTCGTAGACACGATGAGCCTGATCACGCGGTAATCCTGGTCCAGAGTCTTTCACGGTGATGGTGCACGAGTCACCCTTGTTTTCCCCCTCCACATCAATACGGTGTGCAACGTCTGGATTGCCCCGCTCACAGGCTTGCAACGCATTTTTGAGCACTTCTTTAAACAGCATCACCAGCTCCTCATAGCGTCCCATGACTGGAGGCAGTTGATATACGTTAGCGGCGATCGATATCTTGAGGCTCGTCGGTGGTGAGAGAGTATTCAGCGCCTCATCAATCACCGTAAAGATCTCAATGCTTTGAAAGTGTTGTCGTGTTTGTTGGCTGTAGCTGGAGTACTGCTGTAAGGCGGAAACAATATTGATCACGCGTTGCACACAGTCGTTGGCATCGACAAGGCTATCACTAAAATCATCATAAAGGTCATCGGCATAGTGACGCTTTTTCCAGTGCGTGAGGGTTTCGAGCGGCTCTGATTGGTGAATGACGCGCTCGGCAATGTCTGTCCACTTTTGGTAGGTGTCGAGATATTCTTGACACATTTTTAGGTTACTTTTCACTGCGCCGATGGGGTTATTGATTTCATGGGCAACCCCTGCCGCCATGGTCCCAATAGAGGCCATTTTCTCGCTTTCGACTAGCTTTTCCTGCGTTTTCTTGAGTTGATGATTTATCTCACGGAGTTGATCATTGGACCGCACTAAGTCGGCCGTGCGTCGCGCCACTTTACTTTCCAGTGTCTGGTTGGCTTCTTCTAGTCGTTTTTGGTAGGTCGCAGTTTTGTTCTCGGAGTCACGTAATGCTTGAATCATATTGCTAAACGCGGCGGCCACGCTGGCCAGTTCATCCTTCCCGTGGGTTGAAATGTGTACGTCTCGCTCGCCACTGGCGATGGTATCGGCAGCATTTTTAAGTTCTGATAAGCGCTGGGTGAGATAGCTTCCCAATAGGTAAGAAAACAACGCTACTAATAGCATCTCGCCCAGTACAATCAGCATGCTCCAGTTTTTGGCATCTTGTATCTGGCCAAGCAGGCCGGTCAGATCAAAGCCAATCCAGACCGACCCAAACTCAATGCCAGACTCAGAAATGGTCGCGCGTACATCATACAGCCCATCCGTGACGGACTGGGCATTTATCTCAAGAATGGCTGTATTGAAAGAATCAGGAAGGTTACCGGCCGATGATAAGACTCTCCCGTTATCGCCTAAAACCGCGACATACATAATATCGCTGTTATGGAGTAGCTCTTGAGTAAAAGAATCGACGGTGGCGAGATCGAACGATAACACCGCATTTTTTACCGTGGAGGCGAACAACTGCGTGGTGGAACTCGCGCGTTGATTGAGCCCTTGATAGTTGGTGGTTTCTAAATAATTGAGAGTTAATGTCAGCAGAATCGCCAACAGGATCGCCTCAATCAGGGCGACACCTAAGATGGTCTTTAATCGCAAGGACATGGGTTATTCACTCAGCAAGTGTTGCAACAGCGTAATGTTTAACGCTCTCACATCGTCCCAATCCTCATCTTGCGCGGATTCTATCCCTTTGAAGCTGATATTACCCAGCAGCGTTCGGCCTTTTTCACTGTCATTCATGGAGAGGAAGGCGGCTTTAATCGCGTCGGCTACTTGAGGGTCAAGGTCGGGATGAAACGCGAATGCATGAGGCGTATAGCCGGGCGTTTTCCATAACACGCGTAACTGCTCGCTCACTTCAGCATTGGTATTGTTAAAGGTGCGCTCAATGCCGCCGCCGGCAATAAAGAAATCTCGTGCAACGTTCAAATACACCGAGTCATGGGACGAGACATATTGTGGCGTAATGCTGATACCTTGATTCTTCAGCGCGGCACGTGGCACCACACTGGCGGCAAACGCGGCGGGGGAGGGAAACGCTAAGCGCTTGCCATCAAGCTCGTCAAGGGAGGTAATGGACGCCTCTTTTTTGACGACTAAAATACCGTGAATCCGTTTATCTTTTTGTTTCGCAAATGCTTGGTAGCCAGGCTTTTGGTGGAAAACGGTGTAGTGATAAGGATTCATATAAGCGACATCGTATTCACCGGTGAGCACACGTCCTTCGAATTCGGGAATGTCTTTGGCAGTGCGAAAGACAAGGTTGTAACCTGATTGTTGAGAGACGTATTCTAAAATCGGGCCCCAGTTATTGGCCAATGTAATCGCAGATTGCTGTGGCACGATACCAAAGGTAATGTCTTTCGCGTGTGCATGGCTGGTAAAAGCAATGCCCAGTATCAGTGACAACAAGATTCCTTTCATTTGCGCATCTCTCACTCAGTAGCTGACGATCTATTAGACAGTGTAGTTAGCTGCATCTATCCTTGCCACGCCACTCCGTGTGATTAACTCAATGAAATCAGGTTGTAACCTGAGAACCTTTGTCTTCTTTCTAATCTCAAAGCATTGTTCGCCCTCGGTGATAAGCTGATGTTCGCGTCCGAGGGCGAGAAAAGTGGCAGGAGGTGTGTGCAGTGGCAGTGTCTCTGCTCTATGAGTGAGTTAACGAGGCGAAGCCGTAGGTTTGATTACCAGTACCCCAATGACGACGGTGCAAGAAAGCAGCAGGCAAGTTAACGTAGGCAGGGGCGGATAATTTAGCGTGAGCGTTGCTAACAAGGAGGCGAACCCATAACCCAGCGTATGCGCCATCGCGATATAACCACTGACTTTCCCCGGTTCATGGTCGAACCGTTGCATCGCTTGGCTGGTATAGGCGGGGATAAGAAGTGCACAGGCAGCTGATATCACCACCATTGCCATCACTAACACAGCAAAATGTGGCACTAATAGCAGGGCATAACCTGTCACCATACTGATTGCGCCAAGGCTTAGCATACGCTCGGTGCTCAGACGCTGTCTTTTTACCACTAACACTTGTACGGCTAAAGTGGCGATACCGCTTAACGTCAGCAAATAGCCGATGGCTTGGCTAACTTTATCGGCGGACCATTCGGTGAGGTGATTGAGCATGGGGGTGAGATTGTATTGCAACAGGGCAATCGCTGCACACACGGCAAGGCCGTAACCCATGTAGGGCCAAATGGCTTTTGGCGCGAGCCATAGACTGGCGGATGAATGAGGTTCGTCCTTTTTACCGGCGCAGTGAGGCATCATGCTGATAGCGATTGCGCCTAATAGTGGCAGTAATAGCATCAGCGTCAGTGACGCGTAGGGACTGATCACTAGCACTGCCGAGGCAATCAACGGGCCAGCTAATCGGCCGAGACTTAAGCCAATACTGATGGAGGTAATTGCTTGCATACGGCGTGCCTCACCGGCGAGTAACACGGCCCAATGCTGATTGGCCGGCACCATCCCTGCGACCGTTAAGCCGTAGATCACCCGTGCCAGTAACGCAAGCGCTAACCAAGGCCATTGGGTAGCGCTGCTTTGCGCGCCCAATGTTGCAGTAAGCAATAACGCGAAGCTAATCGCCATGCCGGTTAGCGCTTGCAGGACCACAAACTTAGGACCATGTTGGTCGCTCATTCGTCCCCAAAATGGCGCGGCGGGGAGAAACAACACGCTTCCCACGGCAATAATCACTGCCCATGTTGACAGTGAAAAGCCACCTTGTGCTAGCAGCAGGGGGAGCGAGACCAAGAGTCCATTCTGACCGATGCCCATCAAGGCAGCAATCAAGGTCAAGGTGAGCGGTTGCCATCTGGCGGTTTGTCTCGCCGCTTGTGTGTGTGCGTGGGCCATTACCAACCTGCTACTTTTTGCATTTTAGGTGTGGCAGGGGAGGATGCCGCCAGTGTCCAATCAAGCAGGCCGTGGTGATGGGCAATATCGTACATCGGTGTACCATTAATTGCATTGATAATGGTGGCGGCTCGCCATGCCGCAAGACTCAGTTGCGGCTCAATAATGCCGTGACAATGCGTGCCGACATTCATCATATACAATGCCTGTGAGTAGCCTTCACGCATCTTTACTCGGTAGTGCGCATTCACACTAGGCCGACCTTTGTCATCCAGTTCGAGACAATCGCGCAGGGTATCGATACACTGAGGCAGGGCACGAGAAAATCCGGTACACAAGATAACCACGTCTGCATCGACTGTCGCTGAGTCACCGGTCAACGTTGCTGTTGTGGTTAACTGGTAACCAGATGGGTGCGATTGCATACCCGTGAGTGTTTGTCCCGGAAGCAGTCGCCACCATGACGGTGACCGGCGTACATATTTATCATGATAGAGGCGTTGGTATAGCCCTTGTAAGCAATTCTCGGTGATCCCATCACTGGCCAGCTTTTGTTGTGCAAGTTGAGTGTGTTTGACTTTGGGGTCGAGACCGTGAAACTGCTCTGCATAATCAGGCATAAAGTACTGATCAGTAAATGGGTTCTCATCTAATCCTTGGAGGTTAGGGCGACGAGAGACCCAATCAATATGCGCAACTTTGCCAAATTCACCATCAAAGACGTGCTGAAAAACATCGGCACCGGTTTGGCCACCACCAACAATGGCGACTTTTTTACCCCTTAAGTCTGGTTGTCGAAGTGCCAGTTCGCTGGCGTGAAAGACCTGCTCACCCATAAATGGTTCAGCACAGTCAGGCATAAACGGCTGGATACCGGTAGCAAGGATCAAATGATCACAGGTCAATTGTCCGTGTGGCGTATTCACGGCGAAGCCTGAGCCGTGTGGCGTAATGTTAACGACGGGTGTGTCGAATTGGGTATTGGGAAGCTGGTGAGCCACCCAAGCCATATAATCTGAAAACTCTAACCGCGAGACCGTCTGTTCGCCCCGCGCCGTAAAAGGATAGAATTTCTTGTTTTTAACCAGATAATTAATAAACGTATAAGGGCTGGTTGGATCAACCGCCGTCACCATGTCTTTCAGGTACGAGGTTTGCATTTTTGCATCATCGAGCAATAAACCGGGATGCCACGCAAAGCGTGGCTTTTGCTCAACAAACAAACTTGAAATCGTTTGAGTGTGGGGAGCCAGCAGTGCCGCCGCACTGAGATTAAAGGGGCCAAGCCCGATACCTAAAACAGAATAATGCCTTGTCATAACTACATCCTTATTGCGCGTACTGCGCGAAAAAGTCGTGACGCTCACATTGCAATAGCGCGGCGCGCTTATGCGGGAAATCGAATTCTTTTTGTTTTTTCATGCCTACGCCACGGCTAATGCGTACCACACGCCAATTTGCCGCATTCGGCTCTCCCATCACATTTAAGGTGCGAGATTCGACTAAAAAGCAGTAGTGGATGAGCGATTGCGCCCAAGTACTAAAAAACTGACGTCCCAAAAAGTGAGGATTGCCGACCAGCATATGGATACCACGATCGAAAGCATCGACATCGTAGTAAGGCCCGAGCCGGTCTTCGGCTACCCAATAAATTTCAAAGTAGCCGAAAGGCTGTCCATCAAACTCGCCAATCACGGGGATAAGATGTGCGTCATGGTGCACCTTTTGTAGATATTGGCGATGAAAGTCGAGCGAGCCCTCTAATTCCCAAATCGGGGCAATATCCGGATGGTTATGCCATGCGTGAAAGCATGCAAGATCACGTTCTGTTTCTACCGGACGCAGCGTCAGGGTGCGTTTGAGGTGATAAAAGTAGCGACGATAGAACACACCTTGTGGCTTTTCAGGCCGCGTTGGGTGGGTTAAGCCGTTGTCTGCGGTTTGGTATCCCTCATTGGAGGGGGCCTGAGCTTGGTGCCAAATCGGGCAGTGCTGTTTAAACTGCGACAGCGTCAGTGGAGTGCCGGGGGAGACGACGGATTGCAGAGCGTGAGGGTAATCACTGGCATGCAGTGCTTGGCACTGATGCTGATAAAAGGCGTGTTCAACGGCCGACCACCAGAGTGATTCATCATTGCAATAGCGCGTGGTTAGTGTCGCGGTGTCATTGTCCGGTTGGTGCAGTACGAAGGTCGCTTTGGCTTGACCATACTCCATCACGTCGATGAGGTGATACGACGCGTCGAGCAAGTGGCTGCGAAGTCCCACGGTGCGATTAAGATTGATCGGTTTAAATATCCATGAGCCCAGTGCGTTATCACCATAAAATGGGTTATCGATATCCGTGTAAATTTGGCTGGGATCGGCCAGTGTCGCTTCATTGTGATCGGCGAGGAAAGTGTGAAAGTTCCGTTTCCAGTGCAGGGTCGGCGAGTCGAGAAGATAGTCATACAGGCGGCTATCCACAGGATGGCTCGCTCGCCACGTTGCGAAAGCTTGACGGCAGACCTGCCACAAACGCTTCTCGGTGACACCGGTGGCTTCGCTGATCGCGGAAAGTGTATTGATTAGCGTATTACCGATCAGATAGTAACTCAGATATGGGTCAACCTTGTCGGCTGTGACGTAACAGCTTGGTAACCCTTCACTGAATGCGTCGGGGAACAGCGTCGGGGCCGGGTCGGTGACCCAAATACCTTGGCAGTCTCTGTACATCATGGCACTAGGCAAACCGTGCGCGGTACGCAGCAAGATATTTTGCTGGTGGGCCAGTAGCAAGATGCCATAATCGCTGCGTGCCAAACACAAGGGATACAGAATATGGTCCAAGAAGGCGGCTAACCAATGATGCGCGGCGTCGTGCTGTGTCCATTGATGATGTCGTGCGGCTTGCGCGATCAGTGCGCCAATTTGGCTGCCTTGCCCATGTGGCTGGTTGATACTGGCGAGCAGGTGGACATCTTGATCGGCTTGGTGGGCGAAAATATTGTCGCGCAAGCTCACCAAAGGCAGTGATAAAGGTTCACCTTGCTCGGACAAAATGGTGCACCAGACCGGCTCCTCGATAAAGGTCGTGGTGGGGGTTCGCTGCTGCAGCGTTTTTCCGGGGGCTGCGTTGAGCATTTTACTCAGTAAGGTACCACGCTTGGCTTCAGTGGCGGTTAATAGTCGTACCGAGTTAGTGAGCTTGACAGGCAGAGAGACTTTTAACATCCACTGATGGTCGGGATGATAGATGGCGCGTGACGATGAGGTGGCCAGCCAGCCGCTACTGGTCAAGGCTAAATCAATCACGCTGTTTTTGAGTGTGTGTGCGTCGTCACTGTCACGCCACGCTTGCGCCTGTAAAGGATGCATGGGCAAGGGAAGCCAGCCTCGTGGCAAATTGGCCGCATGGGTTAAGCCCACGCTATCTACAAACAGCGACTGCAAGGTGTCGCGTACATCATGGTTAACCCCTTCACCTGTCCATTGCCCCGGCGCAACCGCAAACCATTCAATCGCAAATGACTGCGCAAATTCGGGTAGATACGCCTCTTGCTGTTCAGGCGTTAGTGGTTCATTGCTTTTGGGGGCTGGGTGCATGCTATGTCCGCCGGTCAGAGACTGCTCCGATTCGATAAAACGCTGTGGCCAGCGGTCGGAGAACGTATGTTGCCAATGTGCTTCTGCTCGCTGTACATAGGCGTCAGACTGGCTAACACGTGATGCAAAGCGGTCGAGACGTTCGCCACTAACCTCAGGCACTGATTGCGCTATACGGTAAACCGCATCGGCAAAGGTAGTAGGGGCAGTTTCACCGTCGCTACCGCGCCACAATATTGCCCCTTGATAACGATGACGGCCGGCAGCGGAGGTGTAGGTAAGCGGTAATAATAATTCGCCCTGCTCACACGGGAAACTGGCGTGGTCAGGCCGACCTTTTATCACCCGCGTGTGCGGGTGCTCGACAAACAACGCATTGAAAAACGCATTCAAACTCAGGGGGTGTGTCATGACAACTCCTTACAGACACGGGCTTACTAAGGCAATGTTGTGGTGCAACTATGGGTGAAACTAATTAGGAGAAAATGCGCCCAGCGAGGACTGGGCGCGAAAAGGAATATGATTAAAACGTGGCGCTGTAGCTTAAGCTAAAGGTGCGCCCCACACCGGCGTAGTCAAACATGTCGGCGCTAGCGAGGCCGCTATAGACTTTCTGAGCTTTTTGGCTCCAAATCGTTTGATAGTCTTTATCAAACAGATTTTGGATGCCGAAATTAATTTGGCCGACCGGCAACGTGTAGTAACCATTGAGGCCGACAAGCTCATAGCCCTCAAGGCGGTCGCCATCTTCATCAGATAGATCGCCAACGTGTTGGAGGTTGAGCTCTGTACCCCAATCGAAGTTATCGTAACCCACTGCCGCCATCGCGGTAGAAGGGCTCGCATTGTAGATACTCAGCTCATCCCAATGGCCACTATTCTTGATTTCGCTCTGCACTAAGTGGCCCTGTGCACGGCTATACCAAGTGTCAGTGAGGTAGTATTTGATTTGCCCTTCGAGGCCATAGATACGCTGTTTGTCACTATCTAAGGTGACATCGAGATCGCTGTTGTATTTGTACGACTTGTCCGAAATTGAGTAGTACGCGGCGACTTGCGCGTTGTAGTCTTGTTGCTGGGTTCGCCAGCCTAGCTCAAAGGAGTTGGTTTTTACGCCGTCCAATTCTGTGTTTTGAACACTCACGCTATTGGTGAGGGTGCCGCCTGAATATTTGCCTTTGCCGTAGAATTTGCCTGGGTCCGGCATATTAAAGCCTTGACTAAAGTTGGCCCAAACTTGTTGGTTGTCGGTCAGGTCGTATTTGAGTCCCGCATTTGCGAGCCAAATGTCCTTGTCTGTGGTGCCGCCAGGGATGGCATCCGCATCGGGTAATAAACCGAGGAGTATATAGGCTTGCTGGGTAAAGCCGATAAAATCACTGCCTTTGTACTTGGTGTACTGGTAGCGCAATCCGGCAAAGGCATTTAACTTATCATTAACGGCCCAGTCTGCTTGAGCAAACACACCGGCATTTTGGGTATCAAAGTCAGGATAACGACCGATCGTGCCCTTTTTCTCAAACTCTAAACCATGACTTGTTGCACTGGTTGTTGAATCATAGACGTATTGCTTGGCGCGGAACTCTTCCTTGCTGTAATCCAACCCATAGTTCAGCGTGAGGTTATCCCAGTTTTTCTCCAGTAAGACTTTTAGGCCGTAAACATCGTTGCTTTGCTCTGAGCCGCTAAATAGACCGTTACGCGGAAACGGGAAATAGCCGAAGGTTTCTTCTCGATAATAGGCTTGCGCGAGTAAGGCATGATTTAGCACATTGGTATGGCTATATTGGGTGTTGAGCATCAAACGTTCAGTGAATGGTTGCTCATCAAGTTTGAGCCCTTTACGACGCTCAACATCACTTTTTAGATCGGTCGTATCTTCAAACCAGATCCCGTAATCACTGTCTTGTTGACTGTCATAGTATTGAGCAGTCAGGGAGAGGTGCTGTTCGTCGTCAGGGCTGTAATCTAAGCTACCCATCACATCAATGCTGTCATTGAATTGGGTATCGGTTTGGGTGACATCGGGCAAAATAGGATCGCCATTGCCGTCGTAGGCCGCACCTTTGCCTTCATACGCCACGGATAAGCGCCCTTGCAAGCTATCACTGCCGCCGGATACCGCAATCGCGGCTTTTTTGGTCAGGTCGTCGCTGTTGTTAAACCCAGAGGTGACACCGGTGTGAACCTCAAGTTGCGCATCGCCCGCTTCACCACGTTTAGTGATGATATTGATAATACCGCCGGTTGCCCCCGCGCCATAAATGGAGGTCGCGCCTGATAGTACCTCAACGCGTGCGACATTAAAGGGGTCGATACTATCCAGTTGGCGGCTGATGGTGCGAGCGGCATTCAACGCCACGCCATCAATCATGATTTGCGCGCTGCGGCCACGCAAATTCTGTGAGGCATTGGTACGCGCGTTAGTGCTGCCAAAGTCAAAGCTTGGGATCAGCTTCCCGAGCGCGCCTTTTAATGACTCACCGCCTTGAATTTCACGGGTTAGTTCTTCATTGGTGATCACCCAGTTGGTGCTAGCGGAATCGGCGATCGTGGTCTGAATTTTACTGCCAGTTACGATGATGGTTTCGGTATTGGCCGCAGAAGGGGCGGCATGGGCAAGGTGTGCGCCAATCACTATGGCCAGTGGGGTCAGTGAGAGGCCAACTACTTTTTTAGACTTCATAATTATCCTTATACAACATAAAGCTGCAGGGCTCAGCGAGCCTGCGTCCCTGCAGATACGTCTACGTCACTACCTAATCACTTATCATTAAATGATAATGGATATCATTATGATTATTGATATTTGCCGCC